>NZ_JAOSHO010000075.1 GCF_025917275.1 Pseudomonas agronomica
AGAATCGGGGACAGATTTATTTTCAGTTTCCGCAACGAAAAAACCCGGCCTCCTGCGCCGGGTTTTTGGTTCTTCTCGAAGATAAACAGATGGGGTCACTCGCCCCGCTCTACCTGATCACTCTTTGGAACTGGCCTGCGCCGCTTCAACAATCAGCTCCGCAACTTTCCCCGGGTTGGAAGTCATCACCACATGGGAAGCCCCTTGAACGGTGACGGTCTTTTTCGAGCCAGCGCGTTCGGCCATGAACTTCAAGGCCGCCTCGGGGATGTTCTTGTCCGCCGAGCCGTAGATGAACCAGGACGGCAGTTTTTTCCAGGCCGGGTCGCCAGACGCTTCTTTCAATGCCGCCTCGCTGATTGGGCGTTGTGTCGCGGCCATCAGGGCGGAGTCCGCCGCTGGAACGTCGGCGGCGAATTGTTGGCCGAATTTGTCCTGCTGGATGTAGAGATCTTTATTGCCGTCGTCCAACTGCACCGGAGCCGCCAAGGTCGGGCCCAGGGTGCCGCCAGGGTAGCGGCCGGACAGTTCGATCGCGGTTTCGCCTTTGTCCGGCGCGAAGGCTGCGACGTAGACAAGCGCCTTGACCTTGGGGTTATCGTGCACGGCGTTGGTGATCACGGCGCCGCCGTAGGAATGACCCACCAGGATCACCGGGCCGGCGGTGTGCTCGACGATGTCGGCGACGTAATCGGCGTCCTGCTTCACGCCGCGCAGCGGGTTGGCTGCGGCAACGACCGGATAGCCCTGGGTCAGCAACTGGGCGGCAACGCCATTCCAACTGGACGATTCGGCGAAGGCACCATGCACCAGCACGATGGTCGGCTTGGCGGCGGCGGGTTGCGCGGCGGTTGCGCTATCAAGGGTTGTCAGCGCCAACGCGGCGGTGATGGTAACGGCCAACAGCGATTTGAGATTGAGCATGATCATTCCTTTTTTCATTGATTAGAGGGGTGACGCCGCAGCGATGGGTTCACTTGGCCAGGAAATCCAACAGGTCCTGGTTGAGGCGGTCCTTGTGGGTGTCGGTCAGCCCGTGCGGCGCACCGGGATAGACGATCAACTCGGCGTCCTGCACCAGCTCGGCGGCGGCATGGGCGGAGGCGTCAATCGGGACGATCTGGTCGTCGTCGCCATGCACGATCAGTGTCGGCACGTCGAACTTGGCCAAGTCGGAACGGAAGTCCGTCGCCGAGAACGCCGCGATGCAGTCGTAGGTATTCTTGTGGCCCGCTTGCATGCCCTGTACCCAGAACGAATCGATCAGCCCTTGGGAGACTTTTGCCCCGTCGCGGTTGAAGCCGAAGAACGGGCCCGACGCGATGTCGCGATACAGCTGCGAGCGGTTGTCCAGCGAGGCCTTGCGCAGGCCGTCGAACACCTCGATCGGCAGGCCGCCTGGGTAGTCTTCGGTCCGGAGCATCATCGGCGGAACGGCGCTGATCAGTGCGGCCTTCTTCACCCGGTCGGTGCCGTGGCGGCCGATGTAGCGGGTGATTTCGCCACCGCCGGTCGAGAAACCCACCAGGGTGACGTCGTTGAGATCCAGGGTGTTGATCACCGTGGCCAGGTCATCGGCATAGTGATCCATGTCGTTACCTTCCCACGGCTGGCTGGAACGGCCATGGCCGCGGCGGTCGTGGGCGATCACTCGATAGCCTTGGTCCGCCAGGAACAACATCTGCGATTCCCAGCTATCCGAATTCAGCGGCCAGCCATGGCTGAAGGTGACGACTGGCCCATCTTTGGGACCCCAATCCTTGTAATACAGCTGTACGCCGTCCTGGGTGGTGATGTAGCTGGCTGCTTGAGTGTGGGAGGACTGGGTATTCATGCAAGATCTCCTTAGGTCATCGCTCGCCATTCGGCGGATCCGGTGGCGACTTGATGGAGAGAATTCTTGCAGCGGCATGTATACCGGAAATGTTCGACACCCGGCCGCTATGCGTTCTTTTGAGTCTGTAGATGCGCTGGATACAGTGGCTTACAAATGCATGCCACTGATCCAGCAGTAGTGGCCTATTGATCGACGCCGAAGTCGAGGGTTACGCAAAGCCCGCCGCCGTCGCGGTTGCGCAGGCTCAGCGTTCCACCAATCGCGGTGGCCAATTGTTGAGCGATGGCAAGGCCCAGGCCGGTGCCGCCAGAGCTGCGGTTGCGGGAGCTTTCCACCCGATAGAACGGCTTGACCACCTCGGCCAGGATCTCCTCGGGAATGCCCGGCCCTCGGTCGAGCACGCTGATGGAAACGCCAGTGCTCGCATTGCCGCCGATTTCCACCTCGGCGGTGCCGGCGTACTTCAGCGCGTTATCCACCAGATTCACCAGAATACGCCGCAGGGCATGGGGCCTAGTCTCGATGATCGCGCCGTTCTGGCCGCGCAGGCTGACCTCCCGGCCGGTGTCCTGGTAATCGCACACCAGGCTGTCGAGAAAGGAATCCAGGCCGATGCGGCAACTGGTCTCCGTCGCCCCGTGGACACTGCGCGCATAAGCGACACCCTCGCGCACCAGGTGCTCGATCTCGCTGAGGTCGTTGCCCAGTTTGTCTTTCTCGACCGAGTCGTCCATGAACTCCGCGCGCAGCTTCATGCGCGTGATGGGCGTCTGCAAGTCGTGGGAAATCGCCGCGAGCAATTGCATACGCTCCTTCAGGTAAGCGGCAATGCGCGCCTGCATGCTGTTAAAGGCGCGGGCGGCGTAGGCCACTTCCCGTGGACCGGTTTCATCCAACGGCACGGGATGGGCGTTCGGGTCGAGGTTCTCGACCGCCTCCGCCAGGCGACTGAGCGGGCGTATCGCGATGCGCACGGCAAGCCAGGTGCAGCCGATCATCAACAGTAACTGACCGAACAGGACAAAGGGCAACCAGGGCGACAACGGCCTGACCGAGGGACGCACATCGATGGTCACCGGGCTGCCGTCAGCCAGCCGCACCTGGGCTTGAAAATGCTGGCGTGGGCCCGGGATCTCGACAAAGGTCAGGTCATAGTTGCTGCCCAGCGCGACTTGAAGGGATTGCGCCGCCGTCGCCGCGAGATCGTTCGACGTGAGTGGAATGCCGGGATCGTGTTCGCGCAGCAAATAGTCATAGTTGCGACGCTGCAGGCGTTTGGTCCATGCCAGGCGCTCGTCGGCAGGCAGACGGTCGAGGATGGCGATGGACGTCGCCGTGTCGTGCTCGAAGTTGCCCAACATGGCCGTCTTGGTGCTTTCGTAGCGTTCGTAGTACTGGGCTGCGAACGTCAGGGCCTGGGCGAGTATCAAGCCGACCAGGAACACCAGCCACAGCCGCGAGGCCAGCGTGCGAGGCCATTGCAACGCGAGTTTCATGCCTGCTCCTCAAGCATTTCCACCGCAAAGGTAAAGACGTAGCCTTCATTGCGCACCGTCTTCAAGTAGAGCGGTTCGCGAGCGTCATCCAGCAAGCGCTGACGCACGCGGCTGACCAGCAGATCTATGGAACGGTCGAAGATGTCCGCGTCACGGCCCTGCGTCAGGTTGAGCAACTGGTCGCGGCTCAGCACCCGCTGAGGATGATCGAGAAACACCCGCAGCAGCCGGTACTCGGCGCCGCTCAGCGAGACCAGCGTGTCGTCTTCATCGAGCAGATGGCGGGCGGTGGTGTCGAGACGCCAGCGGCCGAACTTCAGCATGCGGCCGCTTTCGCTGACGACAAAATTGGGCGGCAGCATACGGGTGCGCCGCAGCACCGCGTTGATGCGCGCCAGCAGCTCCCGGGCCGCGAAGGGTTTGGCCAGATAGTCGTCGGCGCCCATCTCCAGGCCAATGATGCGGTCGGTCTCGTCGCTGCGCGCCGTCAGCATCAGCACCGGTGTCGCCTTATGCTTGCCGGCGCGCAGCTCGCGACACAACAGCAGCCCGTCATCCCCCGGCATCATGATGTCGAGCACGATCAGATCCACCTGATTGGCTTCGAGAAAGGCCCGCATCTGACGACCATCCGCCACCACGGTGGTGCGCAGGCCGTTCTTGATCAGGTAATTGCCGACCAGCTCCCTGATTTCCCGATCATCATCCACGATCAAAACGTGATCGACATGTTCCATGCCCTGCTCTCCGAAATGCGCGCATCGATTGCGCAGTGTGACGATGCCGTGTTGCCGGTTGGCGACGCACCGTGCGTTCAGCTTATTCAGCCCAAAATAAGCAAAAAACAGTGGCGATTGTATCGATCTGTATCGCAATTCACCTCAGATACGTACGCATCCAACCACGGCGTTTTTTCGACACAGCCGAGATACCTCACGGGCCTTTAATGAGCGCCATCGAGACAACAAGCATCGCCTCGACGACGCAATCGAACTCATTGAAGGGAAACGACCATGAACCTGAAAACCATCGCTACCGCTTGCCTGATCACCGCCCTGAGCGCCGGCGCATTACCCGCCATGGCCCAAGACAAAGCAGCCAGCGAAAGCTATTCCTACGGCACGCACCTGGACATCGACAAAGTGATCTCGCTGACCGAAGACAGCGGCCAGACTTGCGGGTTGGTGAATGCGCGGATCACCTACCTTGATTCGATGGGCCAGCAGAAGGCCCTGACGTATCTCAAGCACGCGGCCAGCTGTAACAATGAAGGCAGCTGAGGCGTGGCTCAGGGGTGGCGGTCCATTTTTATCAGACCGCCAGATAACTATCGCGAGCAAGCTCGCTCCCACAGGGGGTTGGGGGTGTTGCAGATGTTGTGTTCACCACCGCCCGGTGTGGGAGCGAGCTTGCTCGCGAATACGGCGGGTCAGCTTGCATCAATGTTGAATGTGCCGACACCTTCGCGAGCAAGCCCACTCCCACACTTGTTCGGTGGTGTTCATAAATACCGTGTGCAACACAAAACCCTGTGGGAGCGAGCCTGCTCGCGAAGAAAACGACTCGGTTCCAGCGCAAAACACCCCACCCAAATCGCCAAAAATCCCCTCTCCTACAGCCCTCCCCTACACCGTCCATCAAGCTACGCATCCTTGCGCCTTTGCCTACAACTACGCCAGAATCCGCCCGCTTGTGCGCCTTGTCCCGGGGCTCTATTGTCTTCCTGCCACTGCCCATCAGTGGTCGGGTTTAGTAGCCCGGTTAAGGATACGGTCGCATGAGTCTCATCAGTCAGGCATTGCCTGCACTCGATGGTGGCTGTGCGCATGGCGCCCTCGGGCGCGCCGGGTTTCCGTTTCCTCACCGGTCTACTAACTTGCGCACAGCTGCCTCCCTTTCGTTTAGTAGCGAGACGGTAGCGGCCTACTAACGAGGAAACGTGACAATGTTCAAAGCGACTCCGAATCCGCCAGAAGCAGATTCCACCTCCACCTCCGCAAAATCCAAAGCCCAGCAGCAAGACGAAATCACCCAACGGGTGCTCGATCACTACTTGCTACCGAAACCGGATAAACCCAAAGACGACCCCAAACCGGGGCAGCTATTCACCGTCGTGAAAGGCCTCGATAACGAATGTTTGCTTGCCAACCTCACTGAGACGTTGGCTTCGGCTGATGCCATGGTGAATGATCTGGCGTTTGATCTGGACGGGGCGAGGCGTCATGTGGCGCTGGGGATTCAGCAGTTGATTGAGCTGAGTTCGTTGTTGGCGAATCGGGTGTTGGATAATGTGGAGCCGCGGCAGTAGGTAAAGGTTTGCCAATGAAAAAACCCGGCGTTTTGCGTCGGGTTTTGGTTTTTCCATCCAGAAAGTGGCACATGCGAAATTGCACCTCTTTCATCCTAGCCAGGATCAACCGATGCAAAACACTTTGAAAACTTTAGCTGCCGTACCGATGCTTTGGGCCACATTAGCCAATGCAACTTCACCATGCACAGGTGTTGAGTGCGCTGACAAAGCATCGGCTTCCTTTATTGCGCCCTATGATTTTTTCGAGGCCAAGTGCTCTTCGGTAAATCCTGATATGCGGGAACGATACTCTGCGGTGACCGCCCACTTCCAACAAGATGCGGATGCAGATTTCCTCAAAAAGTTGCGGGCTTCGGAAGCCTACGCCCGCGTATTCGCCGAGATAGAGTCGAAGGCAAATTCCTTAAGTGCAGCCGAACTTGGCAACGCTTGCGAGGAATTCTCGAAAGAAAACTAAGGCCAATCGGAATAAGGGGCCGGATTTATTTGCAGCTCAATCTGCCCATTTCTCCCCTTCAGCAACCTACTCAAACCGCCGTCGCTTCATGAACAACCCCATTCCTATCGCCACGGCAAAAGCCGACAGCAAACCCAGATCAAACCCCAACAAGCGGTTCTGACCTGCCACAAAGCAGCCAACCGCACCCGCCGCCACCAACACCACGCCTAGCCACTTGCGTAGCAGATACGGCTTGAGGAATCGATCAAGCAGAAAGGACAACACCAAGGCAATGGCCAGTTGAGTAATTACGGACATATACGTCTCCGGTCAGGCCTTGATGATCAGTGTCGAGAGAGTGCGTTGCGGGCCGATGCCGCCGTTGACCTGCGCCTCGATGCTGACCAGTACGTCGCCCGCATGGTAGGTGGGCAGGATTTCATTGGCGTACGTGCGCACACCGGCCCCTACAGATGCTGCCACGTAATAGGGGGCCACGGCCTTCGCGGCGGCAGTCGAGGCCGTGGTTGCAAGGTTGGCGATCGTGGTGCGCTGGGCATTGAGGGCATCGCCCTGTTGCCGGGTCAGCGGCTTGGAGATGCTGATCATCATCACGCAAGGCAGGCCCCTGGCCTGCATCTTGTCGTATACCTCGACGACCTTGCTGTTGACTTCGTAGTGGGCGCTTTTTGCCTCGCCAAAATGCAGCTCGCGCAAGCGCCCACGTTCGCTGTCGGTGAGGGTGATCTGCGAGACGTTGAAGACGATCCCGTGATTGCCCATGTATTGGAAAGTCCCTTCGAACTTCATCGCCCGTATCCTTTTGGGGTAAAGCTCGCAATTTTCTACAACGGGCGGATCGGATTCAAATCATTTCGTACTGCTGGACTGAGCAAAACAACCCACCTGCATCGCCAAAACACTCTTCTCCTACAGCCCCCGCCTACAACGTCCATCAAGCCACGCATCCTTGCGCCTTTGCCTACAACTACGCCAGAATCCGCCCGCTTGTGCGCCTTGTGCCTGGGTTCTATTGTCTTCCTGCCACTGCCCATCAGTGGTCGGGTTTAGTAGCCCGGTTTACGTCTCGGTGCACGAGTCTCATCAGTCAGGCATTGCCTGTTCTCGATGGTGGCTGTGCGCATGGCACCCTCGGGTGCGCCGGGTTTGACGTAATCACCGGTCTACTAACTTGCGCACAGCCGCCACCCTTTCGTTTAGTAGCGAGAGGGTCGCGGCCTAATTGAGAGATTACGTCTATGTTCAAAATTACCCCGAATCCGCCAGAGGCAGATTCCACCTCCACCTCCGCAAAATCCAAAGCCAAGCAGCAAGACGAAATCACCCAACGGGTGCTCGATCACTACTTGCTACCGAAACCGGATAAACCCAAAGACGCCCCCAAACCGGGGCAGCTATTCACCGTCGTGAAAGGCCTCGATAACGAATGCCTGCTCGCCAACCTCACTGAGACGTTGGCTTCGGCTGATGCCATGGTGAATGATCTGGCGTTTGATCTGGATGGGGCACGGCGTCATGTGGCGCTGGGGATTCAGCAGCTGATTGAGCTGAGTTCGTTGTTGGCGAACCGGGTGTTGGATAACGTGGAGCCGGGGCGGTAGGTAAAGGTTTGCCAATGGTAAAACCCGGCGTTCTGCGCCGGGTTTTGGTGCTTCCCGTTGAAACGGACGAATATGCCCTAAATATTCTCAGTTCCTTTTCCGGGGTAGCCCATGACTGTCCTTCCTATCGATAGGAAGCAAATGGCCCAAAAGCCACCGTGCATGAATGGCGGCTTCTGAAAGGAATGATGGGTAGGATGGATAACAATCTCTGGAATAGGACACGGTATGCCGCAGCTCATATGGGATCCTTCTGATCTTTTCGCCGTACTTGGCGTCATTCCTTCCCACGATGAATATGAAACGTCACATCAATATTTGATTGAGCAAGGCTCACTCAGACTGGAACTGACAATCTGGCAATATGATTCTGATGTAGAGATTCAGATGTGGGTGGCGTCGCTACCAAAACCCATCATCAAGTACACATTGCTTGGATGTCCCGGTATCCGCGTTGTTAACGACAAGCGCGGCACATTCGTGGAGTTCGCTGCGTCGAACGCTTTCACCGGCCGATATGACGGATACTCGGTCATTCCCTACGGCTTAAGGCTTTGGGTCGATCCACAGTTTTTTCTGGAACCGTTTAGCTACGGGCCTGTTTAAGACCAAGGTGGTCACCTACGAATGACCGCCAGTGGCCAGAAGCGGTCGGCTGAGAGGGCAACGAGCCATTGCATCATGCGGATTAGGGATGACAATAGGCTCTGACTTAGATGCGACTGACAAAAGCCCCTTCGCTGCCTGTTCAGCCGGTGAGCGTTGACATCATCGTCATTTCTGACGATGATGCATCTATGAGATACCCAGGCGGAAAAGGCAAGTGCTATCAGCGCTTAATCAACCTGATGCCACCGCATCAGACATACATTGAGTCCCACCTCGGCGGCGGCGCCGTCATGCGCAACAAGAAAGCTGCGCGTCGGAACATAGGCTTGGATATCGACGCCAAGGTCATCAAGCTATGGCAGTCGAAGCTCTTAGGAACCTGCGAGCTCCACCAGGTCGACGCAGTGTCCTTCCTCGAAGGCTATACGTTCGAAGGTCAGGAACTAGTGTACGTGGATCCTCCCTATGTTCCCGAAACGCGCCGGCGCGAGAAGGTCTACCACTGCGACTACACTGAAGCTGACCACATAAGGCTACTACGCTGTTTGGTCGCACTACCTTGCAATGTGATGCTGTCGGGCTATGACTGTACTCTCTACAACCAAGAGTTGGCCGGGTGGCGAAAAGTGAGTTTCCCAGCAAAAACTCACGTAGAGATGCGCGAGGAAGTGGTGTGGATGAACTTCGCACCACCTAGCCGATTGCACGATACCCGCTATCTGGGCGAGACGTTCCGGGATCGCCAGACCATCCAGCGCCGCCAAACTAGGCTCCGTAATCGCATAGAGAGCTTGGACCCCATTGAGCGACACGAATTAATGCAGTGGATGCAAGAGCTTTACGGCAACGACGAGGAGGCCGCCTAATGCAGCTTGGCGCTATTTTCATGGACCAAGTGGTCTTCAATGTCGAGCTACCCCAAGCTGAGGCGGAAGTTCTTCCAGGCGTCCCATGGGGAGCTATGGAAGCATTCCCGTCACCGGCCTATTGGGCATACCAAGTTTATGCCCGCCGGCTCACTGGCAATCGGATCAACTACAAGCTCGGTGCCACTCTGAAAGAAGAAGTTGGGGCCTGCCTGTTGGGTGGCCATGGCATTCCCGCCAACGTCGGCATCGCAGCTTTCCATCACGTAAAAGAGCGAGGTGCTTTCGGCGCAGTACCCCCAGCAGAAGACACTCTGCTTGAGTGGCTGCAGGAACCCCTCACGATTGATGGACGCCAGGTTCGGTACCGGTTCGCCAAGCAGAAGGCTCGCTATCTCAGTGCCGCACTTCAGAAGCTGTCTGCGGAACGACCGCCGCTTTCCTCAGGAAAGGTGCTCCGTGACTGGCTGCTGGATATCCCTGGCATCGGTTACAAGACTGCCTCATGGGTCGCCCGGAACTGGCTGGACGCCGACGACGTGGCCATCCTGGATATCCATATCCTACGGGCTGGCCTTCTGGGCAAGTTCTTCGAGGATAACCTGACGGTCGAGCGCAACTACTTGGAGCTTGAAGAGCAGTTCATCCGCTTCAGCAAAGGGCTCGGCGTCAGAGCCTCTGAGCTAGATGCGCTGATGTGGCTGGAAATGATGTCGTCCCCCTCCACTGTGCATAGCATCATGGGGATGGGCCATCATAACCCTGACTCAGCTGCTCGCGGCCGCACCAAGAAGCGCAAGACCAACCCCAGCCAGCTTGCCCTGATCGGCTAAGCCACTGGCCCACGGCTCGCCCGTGATGCCAAGCGGGCAGAAGTTAAGCCCCTGAGCTGTAGCCGTCAGAGCCATCACCCCGAGTAGAGCTCCCGCGTCGCGCCAGATGAGGCTGCACCCGTCCTGGTACTTGCCCAAAGTCTTCCCCGGCTCAGCTAGGAACAGAAAACGGGTTGCCTGATCACCTGCCAGAACCTGCGAGCTATGGTCGAGCAGACCTGCAAGCTTGGCAGGCGCATGCTTGATCTCTGCGAGCCGGTGATACCTAGGCACATACAACCACCATCGGTCATCGCCCGGTCGTTTAACAACAACATGGATCGGGTGAATCGCGCCTGCGGAAGGCGCCGCTCGATGCTCCAGGTCGAAACCAAGCTTTGAAGATCCTACGCCTCGTGTTCTACAGGCCAGCCAGAGAAATGCGCCAAGTTGTTGATCATCGACACAGCCGAACTCACGATCAGATGCACGGGCGTCTATGACCTCACTGAATGGTCGATCAGGTACCCCAGGGGCGAATGGGAGTGAGAAGGTCTCGTCCATCTCCCACTTGATCGGGGTATAAGGCTCAGGAACACTCCTAGGTATCGGATCAGCCAAGTCGATCCAGGTCATAGCCGACCTCCAGGAAGACCTCCATGTACTTGTTGCAGCCGCGGCAGTTTCCACATGCCACGTGGGACTTGTGGCAGCTATGGGCCCAGGCCAAGAGCCCCGCCGGAATACCCGACTGACGCACAAGTTCAGCGGTGGAAAGCTCAATCGCGGGGGCCTCCACCACCATGCCTCCCTCCTGCAGGGAGAGCAAATGGCTGATCGCAGCCATAAACTCAGGCGAACCATCTCTGTGGAATCCATCCGACTTCACAGTGCCGAGCCATAGGTGCGTCACACCAAATGAAATCGCCTTCATCGCCGCCAGCGTGACCAACATCTGGTTCCGGTATGGCCACCAGTCCGAGGCCGGAGCCAGGTCGTCAGCTTGTGTGCCGGCCATATCCCCTGATCCCAACTGTCGGCAGTCGATCTCAATCACATGGTGAGGAATACTGAGCTCCCGGCAGATCGTGCGCGAAGCCTCGATCTCCGCCTGAGCCGCCAGTTGACCGTAATTGAGGGTGAAGGCGATGTCTGGTCGCCTCCACCAAGCAAGCGTCAAGGAGTCCATGCCTCCGGACAACAGCAACCCTGTCTTCATATCTCCACCGCTTCCCAGACCATCTGATAGACCGCACTGACGTAGTCATCAGTAATGGTGCAGTCGGAGCCCTCCATCATTTTCTGATCCTGCTCGGACTCATTCTCCGCATAGAAAACGACGGGTTTGTTTAAAGCTCGGGCGTAACCAATCTCGAAAATCGTGCCCGAGTCGAGGCCATCTCCGATCGCGAACAGCACATCGCAGTTGCGGACACCTTGGAGATCTTTTTCAACAACGTCTTCTGCAGTACCCAGGCCAACATCGTGGTAGGGAGAGAAGACCTCGAGTCCCATGGCTTTCAGATCGCGGCGAGCCTGCCCGACCATCCAGAGCTCTGCGAGCGTGAAGAACGGACCGGCGAGGTAGACCTTCGGCATGTAGCCATCACGGTACCGCTGAGAGGGCTGCAGCGCCTTCGGCTTGAATGCAGCCAACAAGGTTTGATCGGGGAAGCCTTGGCTCTCACAATAGAAGGCTGTCGCGATGGACGCGATCGAAGCAGCAGCGTGAGCAGAAAGGCCGTTGTCCAACCATCCCAGCGCGAAGTGGGCAGCAAAGGTGTCACCAGAACCGATCTTCCAAACGCGCTCAGTGCGATAGGCCGGTACGGTAGAGAACTTACCGTTATCGTACACAAGGGCGCCCAGCGGTCCCATTTTGATGACGACAACTTCCGCGTTTTCCTGCTTGGCCAAAGCAGTCGCGATGTCCTGAGGGGACAATCCGCGGGAGGCGGGCAACAGCAAGTTGGCTTCGTGGCGATTCAGGACAAGGGCCAGGTGTTTGGCTGTAGAACCATTGGCGCTGAAGGATTCAGGCTCATCGGCGTTCTGGGGGTCAAATACCGCGAACTCTGCGTTCACTACTGCAGTTCCATCGATCATGCCGAAGCGAAGCACCTTCTCTCCACTCACAGATAAGGTAGACCTGGCATGAGTACCACGTCGAATGTCGGGGTTGGCTAGACCATGAATATACTCAAATGTCACCCCGGCCTCAGCAGGTGCAGAATTGAACTTGAAGCCTTCAGCCGCTGCGCGTGCGTCTACAACGAGTTGGGTTCCGCTATCCACACATGCGTGTAGCTCAGCGTTACCACCAAAACGGGCAATCGCCGTTGCCGCGCGTCCTGCCGATCCATAGATATCGTCCCAACCCGGTCGCATGCACCGCTCCCGGTAGACGCCTCCTACGATTGTAATCATGGAGCTCTCCTTGCTCGCGATTAGACGTGATACACCCGAACTCGCACTTGCCCGCCACTGATGTTCAGTATACGGGCCTGGAACTGTTCATTCTGGTTCATGCAGTTCCGCAGTTGGTTCAGCCGTGGATCGACAATTCCCCCCGCTTCATTGCCATTCCACAGCGCTACGACGACTTGATTTCCACCCTGTCCAAAGGCTATATCGAGAACGTTGCCAACCTGCAGCTGAGCGACCACCAACGGTTTTGGCGATGCAAGCTGAGTGTCAAACTGAAGTGTTGAACAAGAATCACTGGGGGAATCTGGCCCCAAATAGCTACCACCTGAACCGGACATATTGCATTTCCCTCTGCTAGTCGATCGGAGCGATAGGAATATCACAGCATGCAGGCAAAGTGCTATTGATCACCGTCAAGGTTAGGTCGACTATCCGTAAGTGGCATGAATGCCGCCTTGGACCGCTACAACTTACCCACTGTCAATATCTACGGACGACTTTGGGTTGGTGGCTGCCAGGGGCAGCATTCGGCCAGAAGCCGCCGCTCAAGGATGGGCCCATCCGACTCCACGTGTCTCAATAAATCGTCCAGTATGGAACACTCGACACGAACGAGCCCATCGCAGATCATCAAAGGACCTTACAAGGATGCCGAGGAACGTATGCCACGGATCGCCTACTGACGACGCATCACATGATCGCGCCAATTTTGTATCAACAGCCATCATCTATCGCTGGGATTTCCCACATGGCACCTTGACACCAGCATTGGCAAACGATGAAAGTACCCAGCACGCGCGTGCGCTATCTCTGAATCGTCGCAGAAAGCAGACCATTCCTATGTGGTCCCCAGGTAATAACATGACCGATCATCTAGAGCAGCTCGAGAAAGAAAGGCGAAAAGTTGACTTTGATACGTTTGATATCTCTGTAAAAGAGCTCGCCTCAATGGCTGAGCAAGACATTATAAACATTGCTCCGGCCTATCAGCGTCAATTTCGTTGGCCTGCAGCGAATCAATCCAAACTCATTGAGTCTGTGTTCCTCGGAATTCCAATCCCAAGTCTGTTCATGGCAGCCAATAAAGATGGTACTTGGGAGCTAATTGATGGTGTGCAACGACTTAGCACCCTTATACATTTCTCAGGCACCGACGAGCAACTGGAAAAGTTTGGATTTCCCGAAGGCCTGCGTTTACAGGGACTCGAAGTGCTCTCAGAGTTCAATGGCCTTCGATTCAACGACCTTCCTCAAACTCTGCGGTTAAAGTTTTCGCTTCGCCCTTTAAAAGTTACCACGCTCAGTGATAAAAGCGACTTAAAGGTAAGATTTGATCTTTTTGAACGCCTGAATACCGGAGGAATAAAGTTAACTGATCAAGAGATCAGAACATGCGTCTTCAGAGGCCAGTTTAATGACTTTCTTAGCGAGCTTTCCGAAAACGAAGATTTCCGATCCGTTGTCAACGTTCCTACCTCAAAAGAAAATGACGGAACTTATGGAGAGCTGGTACTGCGATTCTTTGCATATTTTCATAATAAGGAACATTTTGACCATAGCGTGGTCGGCTTCCTAAACGACTACATGTCAGAGTCATCAAAAAACTTTAATTACAAAAAGAATCGCAAGCTGTTCGAGAAAACTTTCAATGAGCTTTCAAAGCTTTTGCCCGAAGGCGTTAGGCGCGGAAACAGAAAGCTCACCCCTGTGAATCTTTACGAAGCTGTGGCAGTCGGAGCCGCGCTGGCTATCGACGAAGGCAAGGACATCTCACAAAGCGACCCAAGCGCCTTCATGAATGATGATGAACTTACAGCTTTAACTTCCGAGGCCAGCAACTCTAGAGTTCGGGTACTTAAACGAGTTCAATACTGCTACGAGAGATTCAGCGCCGATGTTTGAGGCTACGCGCAATGGCGCGACGGACCGACTCAGCCAAGCCTTTGCGCTCATCAACACTATCAAAATGATCGAAGACAAGAGCGAGGTGGCGGAAGCGGTAAAAACACAAAAAGGATTAGTCTTTATATTGCTATATGCTGCATTAGAATATACCGCAACCTCAATTGTTTCCGAATTCCTTACTCTCCTCAAAACAGAAGTCGTTAAAAACCACGAACTAAAGATGTTTTATTTAGCAGTAACATTGGACGCAAATTTTAAATCTTTAATTGCATGTAGCGACAAAACCTTTTGGAACAAAAAAACATCCATCATTGAAGCCTTTCATTCACAAGATGCTGCCAAAATTGATGATTCGATTTTTCCTGCCACAGGAACCAATATAGCTTTCGATCAATTAGAGCATATTTGGAAAATCTTCCACCTAGCCGGCTCCCCGCTTCCTGCCGAAGTAGCAGTTTTTCACCTCATAGAGTTACGAGAACATCGCAACGCCATAGCTCATGGGCGGGAAACCGCTGCAAGTGTTGGAAGGCGATTTTCTTCCGAGACTCTTACGGCGCGCTACAACTTAATAGCACTACTTTGCGAGCACATAGTCTCAACATTTGAAGATACCGCACACACGAAAGCATATTTAAAATAGCGTCACGTACCTTGCAGCCCTCAAAACTTCTGAATAGCACGCCCAGTCACGCTTGCTGCGCTCTACGAGGGTCAGTTATGGGACCAAAGCGAACCAGGAGAGATGTCCGCTTTGGGCCGGTTGCTGACTCTCGCGAGCGACTGGGGTCGGCAAAACGTGGACATTCACCAGGGATTGCTACCGGTCACTACGAAACTAGGTACGCTTCAGTACGGCCTGTATGGTAACGAACCAGCCCTACCTTCGCAGGAATCTGGCAATATCGATCATCACCCCAAAGCGGCTACTCTTAGACGCCCTGAGAGCCAGCTTCATACGACACTTTGAACACTGGAAAGTAGGTCATACGGAATGAAATTTCTCGACGATATAATGCAGTCAATATCTGGAAACACAAAAACGAAGGTCGAAGATCCATTTATTGGTGCATTCATTGGGTCATGGATAGTCTGCAATTGGAATCATTTGGCAATACTAATATGGGGTGAGGGGAGCACCGCAGAACGAATTAATGCTCTCAGCACGCATATTAACGAAACTCAAACAATTGGCTTAAATACATTATTTATAATTCCTTTTTTTATGACGCTGTTGTTTTTGTTTGCTTTCCCTTGGATGTCGCTCTTTTTGAAATCCTTACAAAAGTTTGCGAATGAGCGCTTACATCAACAAGCCATATCAATCGAGGTTGGCAAAATCAAGCAGCAGGAGACACTAAATAAGCAAAAGCTATTAGCAGACCCTGATAAGAAATTTTTAGAGCAGAATGTCCAGTTAGACATTGATCGCCGACAAGAAATAATCGAACAATTGAAACTCAGAACTTTAAGATTTAAACAAAAAGCCGAAACGGCGATAGCAGTATTGGAAGCGGCTACAGCCTCAGCGGCGGAAGCAAAAAGCCAAGCGAATCAAGCTGAGCTAGAAGAGGAGAAAAAACAGAAAAATGCTGAGCTCGAACGACAACGGTTCAACGTGGAAAGCGCTCAATTAAAATCAAAGCTGGCCTCTAACCGTTTTCCATCATCTTACGGCCTCATGTTGGCAATCGAAGAAAGCCTGAAGGCGGATGAAATTCAATTATCTCTAACTGGATTAGGCGAGATAGTTGCTATGATTTTTGGTTACTCAAGCTTTTACTCTCTCGTTCATGATGAAAACTTTAATAACGATAAGCTATCGCAAGTCACATGCATTTATTACGACCCTAAAGAGTTTGCATCAAGACTCGAGTCGATCGTGCAGGATGAAAGCTCCGAAAATGCGAGTTTAGAGCCCGACCTTCTATTTGATC
>NZ_JAOSHO010000750.1 GCF_025917275.1 Pseudomonas agronomica
CGGGAGCAAGCTCCCTCGCCACGGATGCCTTGGGTCTCCCCGACCTTTTTTGTTCGAAAATTTTCCTTTCAGCTTCCTTCGATCAGTATTTTCAATCGAATTCGACTGGCTGTGGCCGTGCTTATGGGCTAGTATTTTCGCAAATGAACATAAATGTTCGAATTCAAATATTTCGAAAAGAGCCCGAGGCCAGCCGATGCCCACTACCACCTTGCCTACGCCCCCTATCGCCGAGATCTACGACATCGCCGTCATTGGCGGCGGGATCAATGGCGTGGGGATTGCCGCGGACGCTGCCGGTCGCGGTCTCTCGGTGTTCCTTTGCGAAAAGGACGATCTTGCCAGTCATACTTCCTCAGCCAGCAGCAAGCTGATTCATGGCGGCCTGCGCTATCTCGAACATTATGAATTCCGTCTGGTGCGTGAAGCCCTGGCCGAACGCGAAGTGCTGCTGGCCAAGGCCCCGCACATCGTCAAGCAGATGCGCTTCGTCCTGCCCCATCGTCCGCACCTGCGTCCGGCCTGGATGATTCGCGCCGGCTTGTTTCTCTACGATCACCTGGGCAAGCGTGAACAACTCGCCGGCTCCAAGAGCTTGAAGTTTGGCGCCGACAGCGCCTTGAAAAGCGAGATCACCAAGGGCTTCGAATATTCCGACTGCTGGGTCGACGACGCACGGCTGGTAGTGCTCAACGCCATGGCCGCCCGGGAAAAAGGTGCGCATGTCCACACCCGGACCCGCTGCATCAACGCTCGCCGCAGCAAGGGCTTGTGGCATTTGCACCTGGAACGTGCCGACGGCAGCCTGTTTTCGATCCGCGCCAAGGCACTGGTCAACGCCGCCGGCCCGTGGGTGGCCAAGTTCATTCGGGACGACCTGAAGATGGAATCGCCCTACGGCATCCGCCTGATCCAAGGCAGCCACCTGATCGTGCCGAAACTCTACGAAGGGGAGCATGCGCACATTCTCCAGAACGAAGACCAGCGCATTGTCTTCACCATTCCCTACTTGAACCAATTTACCTTGATCGGCACGACTGACCGCGAGTACACGGGCGATCCGGCGAAGGTGACAATTACAGAAGGCGAAACCGACTACTTGTTGAAAGTGGTCAATGCGCACTTCAAGAAACAACTCAGCCGCGACGATATCCTGCACAGTTATTCCGGCGTCCGCCCGCTGTGCAACGACGAGTCCGACAACCCTTCCGCCGTGACCCGGGACTACACCCTCGCACTGTCCGGAGGCGGCGAAGAGGCACCGTTGCTGTCGGTGTTCGGCGGCAAGCTGACCACCTACCGCAAACTGGCCGAATCGGCCATGGCGCAACTGGCCCCTTATTTCACACAAATGCGTCCAAGCTGGACCGCCGTCGAGGCCCTCCCCGGCGGTGAAAACATGACCACGCCACAGGCGCTGTGCTCGGCGATCCGCGACAAGTTCGACTGGCTGCCGACCGACATCGCCCGCCGCTGGGCCACGACCTATGGCAGCCGGACCTGGCGTATGCTCGAGGGCGTGCACAGCCTGGCCGATATGGGTGAACACATCGGCGCCGGCCTCTATACCCGGGAAGTCGATTACCTGTGCAGCGATGAATGGGCCGTGGATACCCAGGACATCCTGTGGCGCCGCAGCAAGCTGGGCTTGTTCACCACGCCGGTTGAGCGGGAGAAGCTTCAGCAATACCTGGCCAAAGTTGAGCACAACCGGCGCAAGATCGAAGCAGCCTGACCGTAACCCGCAAAATCAAAAGCCCCTGGATCCAGCGATTCAGGGGCTTTTTTTTGCATTCTGGAACACACCGCCGAACCCTGTGGGAGT
>NZ_JAOSHO010000751.1 GCF_025917275.1 Pseudomonas agronomica
AGCAAGCTCCCTCGCCACGGGTTCGTGCGTTTCATACGTTCAGCCGTTAGCTCCCACAGGCCCCCAGCCTGCGATATACTGCCGCGCCTTTTTAGCGTCGCGCCAGCATGCCCGGCGTGCCTTAAGAGGTGCCGCCCGTCGACCGATGCACCCAAGCGGACGGCACCTTATTGAATGTTCCCGTCTTTAGAGAGGAGCGCGACTCATGACCGTGATCAAGCAAGACGACCTGATTCAGAGCGTTGCCGACGCCCTGCAGTTCATTTCCTACTACCACCCCGTGGATTTCATCCAGGCGATGCACGAGGCCTACCTGCGCGAAGAATCGCCGGCGGCCCGTGATTCCATGGCGCAGATCCTGATCAACTCGCGCATGTGCGCCACCGGCCATCGGCCGATCTGCCAGGACACCGGCATCGTGACTGTGTTCGTGCGCGTGGGCATGGACGTGCGTTGGGATGGCGCGACCATGAGCCTGGACGACATGATCAACGAGGGCGTGCGTCGCGCCTACAACCTGCCGGAAAACGTCCTGCGTGCATCGATCCTCGCCGACCCGGCAGGCGCGCGCAAAAACACCAAGGACAACACACCGGCGGTCATCCACTACTCCATCGTCCCGGGCAACACCGTGGAAGTGGACGTGGCGGCCAAGGGCGGCGGCTCCGAGAACAAATCGAAGATGGCCATGCTCAACCCATCCGACTCCATCGTCGACTGGGTCCTGAAGACCGTTCCGACCATGGGCGCCGGCTGGTGCCCACCGGGCATGCTCGGCATCGGCATCGGCGGCACCGCCGAGAAAGCCGCGGTGATGGCCAAGGAAGTGTTGATGGAATCCATCGACATCCACGAGCTCAAGGCCCGCGGCCCGCAGAACCGTATCGAAGAGATGCGCCTGGAGCTGTTCGAGAAGGTCAACCAACTGGGCATCGGCGCCCAGGGCCTGGGTGGCCTGACCACCGTGCTCGACGTGAAGATCATGGACTACCCGACCCACGCTGCCTCCCTGCCGGTGTGCATGATCCCCAACTGCGCCGCCACCCGTCACGCCCACTTCGTGCTGGACGGCACCGGCCCGGCGTCGCTGGAAGCGCCACCGCTGGACGCTTACCCGGAAATCGTCTGGGAAGCCGGCCCATCGGCTCGTCGCGTGAACCTCGACACCCTGACCCCGGAAGACGTGCAGAGCTGGAAACCGGGCGAAACCGTGCTGCTCAACGGCAAGATGCTCACCGGTCGCGACGCGGCGCACAAGCGCATGGTCGAGATGCTGAACAAGGGTGAAACCCTGCCGGTGGACCTCAAGGGTCGCTTCATCTACTACGTGGGCCCGGTCGACCCGGTCGGTGACGAAGTGGTCGGCCCAGCCGGCCCGACCACCGCCACGCGGATGGACAAGTTCACCCGCCAGATCCTCGAGCAGACCGGCCTGTTGGGCATGATCGGCAAATCCGAGCGCGGCCCGACCGCCATCGAAGCGATCAAGGACAACAAGGCCGTCTACCTGATGGCCGTCGGCGGTGCCGCTTACCTGGTGGCCCAGGCGATCAAGAAATCCAAGGTCCTGGCATTCGCCGAACTGGGGATGGAAGCGATCTACGAGTTCGAGGTCAAGGACATGCCGGTGACCGTCGCCGTGGACAGCAAGGGCGAGTCGGTGCACATCACCGGCCCGGCGATCTGGCAGCAGAAGATCAGCGAGAGCCTGGCGGTGGAAGTGCAGTAAGGCGCAGTCCAGCGCTGTGAACAAGGCCGGTGGGCGACAAGCTCACCGGCCTTTTTTTGACCACATGAATCCCGTGGCGAGGGAGCTTGCTCCCG
>NZ_JAOSHO010000752.1 GCF_025917275.1 Pseudomonas agronomica
TGTGGGAGCGAGCTTGCTCGCGATAGGGCCCAGACAGCCACAGCACATTTCAAGTGCCTTCATCGATATGCCGATACTCAGCCCCCAACTGCCCCGCCAATTGCCGCGCCCGGCCCAGGCGAATCGGGCCGCGCTCGATGTCGATCAGCAGACTGGGGCAATCAAGGGGCGGCAGGGAGTGTCCTTCCTTCACCCGGCCATCGGTCATCAGCAGCACTCGCTGTCGCTCCGCCGGGAAGCGCTTGCGCCGGGCGGCCAGCCAGCGCTGCGACTCGCCGATCGCCGCCAGCAACGGCGTGCCGCCGCCGGCACCCAGCGCGTCGAGCCAGTGGCCCAGGCCGGTGGAGGCCTTGAGCCCCTGCACTTGCCAGGTCGGTGCGGCGCCGCTGGCGGTCAACAACGCCAGCCGCGCGCGTTGCCGGTAGGCGTCGTCGAACAATTGCGCGAGCAGGCCCTTGCCGTCGCTCAAGGCCCGATGGCGACGGGTCGAGGCCGACGCATCGACGATCACCAGCCACAGCTCATGGGCCGAACGCTGCCGCCATTTGAAACGCAAGTCGGCAAGCAAGCGCGGACGCCCATTGAGCAAGGAACCCGGCCAGTCCACCAGGCCAGCGGTCGCCGCTTTGCTCCGTCCCTGGCGGCCCAGGTCGAGTCGCCCGGCGCGGGGTCTGGCATTCGCCCCCGCTGGCGAACGGGGACGAATGCCTAGGGCTTTTTTGGCCAGCTCGGCACATCACGCCGGGCGCCGGTCGGCAATGCCCGAGGCGGCAGGTCGCCCCATTGACCCTGGCCTTCGCTGGGTTGGCTGGGTTCATTCGGGTTCGAGGGTGGCGCCTGGGTTGGCGCGGGGGCCGGGGTGGCCTGGTCGCGGCGGCGATGACGCAAGGCAAATTCGGCAACGGCGTCGATGTCTTCATCGGCGATGGCTTGCGCGCCACGCCACGCGGCATGGGCGCGGGCAGCCCGCAGCCAGACCAGGTCGGCGCGCAACCCATCGACCCCGGCGGCAAAACAACGCTCGGTGATCTGCCCCAGCGCCGTGTCATCCAGGGGGATCTGGGCCAAGCCGGCGCGGGCCTGTTCGCAGCGCTCACGCAACCGTTGCTGGGCGGGTTCCCACTCGGCGCAAAACGCCGACGGATCGCTGTCGAAATCCAGCCGCCGACGGATAATCTGCCCGCGCTCGGCCGGGGCGGTATGGCCGTCCAGGGCCACGTTGAGGCCGAAGCGGTCGAGCAGTTGCGGACGCAGCTCACCTTCTTCCGGGTTCATCGTGCCGATCAACACGAAACGCGCCGGATGCCGATGGGAGATGCCATCGCGCTCGATCAGGTTGGTACCGCTGGCGGCGACGTCGAGCAGCAGGTCCACCAGATGATCCGGCAGCAGGTTCACTTCATCGACATACAACACGCCGCCGTCGGCCTTGGCTAGCACACCGGGGGAAAACTGCGCGCGCCCTTCCCCCAACGCCGCGCCCAGGTCGAGGGTGCCCACCAGGCGTTCTTCGGTGGCGCCAAGCGGCAAGGTCACGAACTGGCCGCTGGCCAACAAATCCGCCAGGCCCCGGGCCAGGGTGGACTTGGCCATCCCGCGCGGACCTTCGATCAACACGCCGCCGATCTTCGGATCGATCGCTGCCAGGCACAGGGCCAGTTTCAGCGCATCGGCGCCGACCACGGCGGCGAGGGGGAAATGTGGGGTGTCGGTCATATGAGATATCTCACCAATGTAAGGAGCTCCCCTGTGGCGAGGGAGCTTGCTCCCGCTGGGCCGCGAAAAATGTGTAGGAGCTGCCGAGTG
>NZ_JAOSHO010000753.1 GCF_025917275.1 Pseudomonas agronomica
GCAGCTCCAGCGCCTGCTGGCCCAGCGGGAGCAAGCTCCCTCGTCACGAGAGCACTGTGTTCACAAGCTATGCGGCCACGATTTCCTGCGGCTCAAAACTGTCCGCCCGCGCCAGTTGCCACATCCGCGAATAGAACTGTCCGTTCACTTCACCGGTCAGCAATTCCCCAGGTTTCAGGAACACATGCAGCTGTGAAAACAGCTTGATCTCGGTCGCCGACATCCGCCGCACCAGATGCTTGGGCTGCAATTGCGAAGGGTGATCGAGGCCGGCGGCGGCGAGCATTTCGGCCAGGGCCTTGAGGGTGTTGCGGTGGAAGTTATAGACCCGCTGCGCCTTGTCCGGGACAACCAGGGCGCGTTGGCGCAGGGTGTCCTGGGTGGCGACGCCAGTGGGGCATTTGTTGGTGTGGCAGCTTTGGGACTGGATGCAGCCGATGGCGAACATGAAGCCGCGCGCGGCGTTGGCCCAGTCGGCGCCGATGGCCAGGACGCTGGCGATGTCGAAGGCGCTGACAATCTTGCCGCTGGCGCCGAGCTTGATCTTGTCGCGCAGGTTCAGGCCCACCAGGGTGTTGTGCACGAACAGCAGGCCTTCGCGCAGTGGCACGCCGATGTGGTCGGTGAATTCCACTGGCGCCGCGCCGGTGCCGCCTTCCTTGCCATCGACGACGATGAAGTCCGGCAGGATCCCGGTTTCCAGCATGGCCTTGGCAATGCCCATGAACTCCCATGGATGGCCCAGGCAGAACTTGAAGCCCACCGGTTTGCCGCCGGACAATTCGCGCAATTGCTGGACGAATTGCATCAACTCGATCGGCGTGGAGAACGCGCTGTGGCGCGACGGAGATACGCAATCCTCGCCCATGAGGATGCCACGGGTCTCGGCGATTTCCCGGGTGACCTTGTGCTTGGGCAAGATCCCGCCGTGGCCGGGTTTTGCGCCCTGGCTCATCTTGATTTCGATCATCCGCACCTGCGGGTTCCGGGCCTGGGCAGCGAAGCGTTCCGGGTCGAAGCGCCCGTCGCTGGTGCGACAGCCGAAATAGCCGCTGCCCAATTCCCAGGTCAGGTCGCCGCCGTGTTCGCGGTGGTAGGGGCTGATGCTGCCTTCGCCGGTGTCATGGGCGAAATTGCCGAGCTTGGCGCCCTGGTTCAACGCCCGGATGGCGTTCGCACTCAGGGAGCCGAAGCTCATGGCCGAGATGTTGAATACCGAGGCCGAATAGGGCTGGGTGCATTGCGGGCCGCCGACCGTGACGCGAAAGCCGCTGGGGTCGCTCAATGGCGCCGGGCGCATGGAGTGGCCGATGAATTCGAAGCCGGCCTGGTAGACGTCGATCAAGGTGCCGAACGGTTTATCGGCGCTTTCGTTCTTGGCCCGGGAATACACCAGCGAGCGTTGGGCACGGGAGAAGGGCAGGGCGTCGCTGTCGGATTCCAGCAGGTACTGGCGGATCTCCGGGCGGATGCCTTCGACCAGGTAGCGAATGTTGCCCAGGATCGGGTAGTTGCGCCGCACGGCGTGGCGGCTTTGCAGCAGGTCGAACACCCCCAGCAGGCTCAGCAGCCCAGTCACCAGCGCAATCGGCCAGAGCCAGTCGTGTTGCAGGAACGGCAGGCTGGCGAGGGTGAAGATCACGCAGCCAGCGAAGAAGGCGTAGCGGCTCAGCAACGATAGGCTCATGCGGGTTCCTTGGAGGGAGGGCGGTTGGCGAGACATTAGCGTGGAATGCAACCCCGTGGCGAGGGAGCTGTGCAGGGCTGGAATAATTAGCCTGAGACTGCGGAAAAACC
>NZ_JAOSHO010000754.1 GCF_025917275.1 Pseudomonas agronomica
CCAGTCGGCGCAAGCGCTGGAACAGCGGCGGCAGGATCACGCCTTCGGTGAGGTCGGTCATGCTGATCCGGTAGGTCTTGACGGCTTGCAGTGGGTTGAAGATCCGGCTTTCCTGCACCGACACCCGTAGCAGCGACAAGGCGTTGCGCACCGGCCCTATAATATTCTGGGCCATGGGCGTGGGCACCATCCCTTGGGCGGTGCGCACGAACAACGGATCGTTGAAGGTCTCGCGCAAGCGCGCCAGGGCGTTGGATACGGCGGGCTGAGTGATGCCGACGATCTGCCCGGCTCGGGTCAGGTTGGCTTCGGTATAGATCGCATCGAAGACAATGAAAAGGTTGAGGTCGACCTTGCTCAGATTCATGGCGCTGCACTCTTATTCTTGGGCTTGTATGAGGTGCCGGGTGGCAATGCGAATCAGTGAACCATATATCGGTGATGAATGTTAATACACGCCGAGAATAGGTTAGGTAAATTTTCGTAGCTCAACTAGCATCGATTCCATGACCTAAAAACAACCTCTGCCAGAAGGTGCTGCCGATGGATTTTGCCTACTCCCCCAAGGTTCAGGAACTGCGTGAGCGCGTCACGGCGTTCATGGATGCCTATGTTTATCCGGCTGAAGCGGTGTTCGAGCGGCAGGTCGCTGAAGGTGATCGCTGGCAGCCCACGGCCATCATGGAAGAACTCAAGGCCAAGGCAAAAGCCGAGGGCTTGTGGAACCTGTTCCTGCCGGAATCCGAACTGGGTGCCGGCCTGACCAACCTGGAATACGCGCCGCTGGCGGAAATCATGGGACGTTCGTTGCTGGGGCCGGAGCCGTTCAACTGCTCGGCGCCGGACACTGGCAACATGGAAGTCCTGGTGCGCTACGCCAATGAAGAACAGAAGCAACGCTGGCTCGAGCCGCTGCTGCGGGGCGAGATCCGCTCGGCCTTCGCCATGACTGAGCCGGACGTGGCCTCTTCGGACGCCACCAACATGGCCGCCCGCGCCGAGCGTGATGGCGATCAATGGGTGATCAATGGCAAGAAATGGTGGACTTCAGGGGCCTGCGATCCGCGCTGCAAGATCCTGATCTTCATGGGCTTGAGCAACCCCGACGCGCCACGCCATGCCCAGCACTCGATGATCCTGGTACCGGTGGACACCCCCGGGGTAAAAATCGTCCGGCCATTGCCGGTGTTCGGCTACGACGATGCGCCCCATGGTCATGCCGAAGTGCTGTTCGACAACGTGCGGGTACCGTACGAAAACGTCCTGCTGGGTGAAGGCCGCGGCTTTGAGATTGCCCAGGGGCGCCTGGGCCCGGGGCGGATCCACCATTGCATGCGCTCGATCGGCATGGCGGAACGCGCCTTGGAATTGATGTGCCAGCGCGCCGTCAGTCGCACCGCATTCGGCAGACCGCTTGCACGCCTGGGCGGTAACATCGACAAGATCGCCGACTCGCGGATGGAAATCGACATGGCGCGCCTGCTGACCTTGAAGGCGGCCTACATGATGGATACCGTCGGTAATAAAGTGGCGAAGAGTGAAATTGCCCAGATCAAGGTCGTTGCGCCTAACGTGGCCTTGAAAGTCATCGACCGGGCGATCCAGATCCACGGCGGCGCCGGGGTTTCCAACGATTTTCCGCTGGCCTACATGTATGCCATGCAGCGGACCCTGCGCCTGGCCGACGGCCCGGATGAAGTCCACCGCGCTGCCATCGGCAAGTTCGAGATCGGCAAATATGTGCCCAAGGAGATGTTGCGTAGCGGGCGCTGACACTCATTCACGCTGATACCGCC
>NZ_JAOSHO010000755.1 GCF_025917275.1 Pseudomonas agronomica
CCGCTGCCGCCAGGCCGCTGACAATCGTCACCGGGGTAGAAATCACCAGGGCGCAAGGGCAGGCGACCACCAGCAGGACCAGCGCGCGATAGATCCAGTCGAACCAGCTGGCGCCCATGAACAGCGGTGGGATGATCGCCACGGCCAAGGCCAGGGCAAACACCGCTGGGGTGTAGATTTTCGAGAATTGGTCGACGAAGCGCTGGGTCGGCGCCCGGGAGCCCTGGGCCTGTTCCACGGCATGGATGATCCGCGCCAGGGTCGATTGATCGGCAGCGGCGGTGACGGTGTATTCCAGTTCGCCGGCCTGGTTGATGGTGCCGGCGAAGACTTTATCGCCCACGGTTTTTTCCACCGGCAGGCTCTCACCGGTGATGGGCGCCTGGTCGATGGTCGAGCGTCCGGCGACCACGTCACCGTCCAGCCCAACCCGTTCGCCAGGACGAACCCGCACCCTTGCGCCCAGGGCAATGGTCTTCACATCGGCGACCTGCCAAGTGCCGTCGGCTTGTTGCACAGTCGCCTGTTCCGGCGCCATTTGCATCAGGCCGCTGATGGCGTTGCGTGCCCGATCAAGGGATTTGGCCTCGATCAGCTCGGCCACGGTAAACAGGAACATCACCATCGCCGCCTCGGGCCATTGGCCGATCAGCACGGCGCCTGTCACGGCGATGCTCATCAAGGCGTTGATGTTCAGGTTGAAGTTTTTCAGGGCGATCCAACCCTTCTTGTAGGTGCCGAGGCCGCCACTGAGGATCGACACCAGCGCAACCAGCGCGACCACCCAGTTTGGCGCGGCATTGGTGAAATGGATCACCTCGGCAGCCAGTGCCGTGACGCCGGACAACGCCAGCGGCCACCAGGGCTTCGCTGGGGCAGGTAGGTTATGGGTGGGTTTTTCCTGGCCATCGGCCAACGGCTCCGCCTGCATCCCGAGGGACTCGATGGCCTTGATGATAGGGGTGTCGCTGGGCAAGTCATGGGTCACGCCCAGTACCCGGTTGATCAGGTTGAATTCCAGCTGCTGCACGCCTTCGAGCTTGCCGAGTTTGTTCTGGATCAGCGTCTGCTCGGTGGGGCAGTCCATGGCTTCGATGCGAAAACTGCTCAGCCGCGCACCGTCCGTCGGCGCGTTGCCGAGGTTGACTACCGACGGTGCCGCTTTCGAGGCGCAGCAGGAATGCCCATGGGCATGGCCGTGATCGGGTTTGTGGATGTGAAGGGAATCGCTCATCGGGTGACGTCCGTGAAAAGTGCCTGTTGCACAGTAAAGACCCTGTAGCCACTATAGGGTCAAGCACCTGTTTTCGGAGGCAGCACCATGAAGATCGGAGAACTGGCGAAAATCACCGACTGCCAGGTCGAGACCATCCGCTACTACGAACGCGAAGGCCTGCTGCCGGAACCGGCCCGCAGCGACGGTAATTATCGCGTCTATACCCAAGCCCATGCCGAGCGGCTGACCTTCATCCGCAACTGCCGCACCCTGGACATGACCCTGGAAGAAATCCGCAGCCTCCTGGCCTTGCGCGACAGTCCCCAGGATCAGTGCGAGAGCGTCAACGCGCTGATCGACGAGCACATCGACCACGTCAAGGCGCGCATCGATGGCCTGATGGCCTTGCAGGCGCAACTGATCGACCTGCGCCATCGCTGCGGCGAAGGGCCGGATCTCGAGCAGTGTGGGATCTTGCAGCGGTTGGAAGTGAGCGGCGCGGTGGCGCCGGAGGTGGAGCATTCCCATGTGGGCAGGAGTCATGGGCATTGAACTGCTCTTGAAGCACATGGCGATCTAA
>NZ_JAOSHO010000756.1 GCF_025917275.1 Pseudomonas agronomica
GGCTCGCTCATCAGTCGATACTTAACGCCAAGGCAAGATCGGAATGGCGGTCACCGCATTCTGCGGGCTGCCCTCGATCACGCGATCGCTGTAGACCAGGTAAACCAGGGTATTGCGCTTTTTGTCGAGAAACCGCACCACCTGCATGGTCTTGAACACCAGCGAAGTGCGCTCGCGGAACACTTCTTCGCCGTCCTTGAGCTCGCCCTTGAAACTGATCGGCCCAACCTGGCGACAGGCGATGGACGCCTCGGCGCGATCCTCGGCCAACCCGAGACCGCCCTTCACCCCACCCGTCTTGGCTCGCGACAGATAACAGGTCACGCCATCGACCTTAGGGTCGTCAAACGCCTCGACCACAATCCGGTCATTCGGCCCGACGAACTTGAACACGGTGGACACCTGACCGATTTCTTCAGCCGAAGCCAGCAGCGGCACTGCCAGCAGCAAGCCGATCAATCCTTTTGCCAAACCCATGATTTTTCCTTAGACGAGGATCAGGTTGTCACGGTGAACCAGCTCGGGCTCCGCCATGTAGCCCAACAAGCCGACAATCGCATCAGACGACTGACCGATGATTTTCTGTGCCTCCAGCGCGCTGTAGTTGGCGAGGCCACGGGCGATCTCGCGACCGTCCGGCGCTACACACACGACCATTTCGCCGCGACGGAAACTGCCCTGGACGAGCTTTACGCCCACCGGCAGCAAGCTTTTGTTGCCTTGGGACAAGGCCGACACGGCACCGGCGTCCAGCACCAAGGTGCCACGGGTCTGCAGATGCCCGGCCAGCCATTGCTTGCGCGCCGCCAACATGCCGCGCTCCGGCGAGAGCAAGGTACCAATGCGCTCGCCTGACTTCAGGCGATCCAGCACCCGCTCCAAGCGACCACCAACAATGATGGTGTGCGCGCCGGAACGGGCCGCCAGACGCGCCGCGCGCAGCTTGGTCTGCATGCCACCACGCCCCAGCGCCCCGCCAGTACCGCCAGCGACCGCATCCAGCGCCGGGTCGTCAGCACGGGCTTCGTAGATCAGCTTGGCGTCAGGGTTGTTGCGCGGATCGGCATCGAACATGCCGTCGCGGTCCGTGAGGATCACCAACAGGTCCGCCTCCACCAGGTTCGCCACCAACGCGGCCAGGGTGTCGTTATCGCCGAAACGGATTTCGTCGGTGACCACGGTGTCATTCTCGTTGATCACCGGGATGACCTTCAGCTCCACCAGCGCCCGCAACGTACTTCGGGCATTGAGGTAGCGCTTGCGGTCGGACAGGTCGTCATGGGTCAGCAGGATCTGCGCCGTATGACGGCCATGCTCGGCAAAGCTCGACTCCCAGGCCTGGACCAGGCCCATCTGGCCAATGGCGGCAGCGGCCTGCAGCTCATGCATCGCGCTGGGTCGCGACGTCCAGCCCAGGCGACTCATACCGGCGGCCACGGCCCCGGACGAGACCAATACCAGCTCGACGCCAGCCTCATGCAAGGCCACCATCTGCTCGACCCACACCGCCATTGCCTGGCGATCCAGGCCCTTGCCATCCGCTGTCAGCAGTGCGCTACCGATCTTCACGACCCAGCGCTGCGCACCCGTCACCTTGCTCCGCATTTTCTTCAACCTTTGCCAGCGAACGACGCGACCCAGCGCCGCCCATGGGATTATTCGTATTTGCGTTTTACAGATACCAAAACGCCGCTCGATTGAGCGGCGCCTTGGAAACCGGCTGGCTGCGATGATAACACCGCACCGAAACACTTGAACCTGTGGGAGCGATGGTGCGGCAATCCGACTTGCTCGC
>NZ_JAOSHO010000757.1 GCF_025917275.1 Pseudomonas agronomica
GTTCCATGCAGGCTTTCAGGACACTGCTTCGACGTTAGTCCACGAAAAAAGACACCGCACTCAAAAAAAATGCCCCGTATCGATCGATACGGGGCATTTCGTCTTATCGGCGAACTGACGGCGAGCGGCTTATGCCAAGGCCTCGCTGCGCTTGCCCAGCAACCGATCACATACCACCGCGACCGCCAGGGTCATGACCGAAGGCACCAGCCACGCCAGGCCTTGCTCGCTGAGCGGCAGATGAGCGAGTTGCGCTGGCATCCAGTCCGCCAGACCGGCGCCCTTGAGCGCGTCGATCAGGCCAAACAGGAACGATACCAGCATCACCGGGCCGACGATGCGCCCTTGCTCTTGCCAGAAATCCTTGCAGAAGCTCAGGGCCACCAGGGCGATACATGGCGGGTAGATCGCGGTGAGGACCGGAATCGAGAAAGCGATCAGCTTGGTCAAGCCCAGGTTGGATACCAACAGCGAGAACGCCGCAAGGATTACCACCAGGGTCTTGTAGGACAGCGGCAGGATGCGGCTGAAGTATTCTGCGCAGGCGCAGGTCAGGCCAACTGCGGTTACCAGGCATGCGAGGGAGATCAGCACCGCAAGGAAACCGCTGCCCAGGTTGCCGAACGTGTGCTGCACGTAGGCATGCAGCACGGCGGCGCCGTTGGTCGCGCCCACAGCCACTTCATGACTGCCCGAGCCCAGGCGGAACAGGCTGACGTAGACCAGGGCCAGCCCTACCCCGGCGATCAACCCGGCGATGATCGCGTAACGGGTGATCAAGGCCGGCGATTCGACGCCTCGGGAGCGGATGGCGTTGACGATGACGATGCCGAACACCAGGGCGCCGAGAGTATCCATGGTCAGGTAGCCATTGATGAAACCCTGGGAGAACGGTGCCGCCACGTATTCGGGAGTCGCCACGCCGATATCGCCGGCTGGCAGGGCAAACGCAGCAATGCCCAGTACGGCCAGGGCGATGATCTTCAGCGGCGCGAGAAAGCGCCCAACGGTGTCCAGCAAGCGGCCCGGGTAGAGCGAGATGAAGAACACCAGCAGGAAGTACACCGCGCTGTAGAGGAACAGCGCCAGCGGGCTCTCGCCGGTCAACGGTGCCAAGCCGACTTCGAACGATACGGTGGCGGTTCGAGGCGTGGCGAACAGCGGGCCGACCGCCAGGTAGCACACGGCGGCCAGCAAGCCACCGGCAATTTTGCCGATCGGGCTGCTCAAGGCGTCCATCGCACCACCGACCTTGGCCAGTGCGACGACCGTGATCACCGGCAACCCCACCGCGGTGATCAAGAAGCCCAGCGCCGCCATCCAGACATGAGGCCCGGACTGCAAACCGACGATAGGCGGGAAGATGATGTTGCCGGCCCCGACGAACAGGGCAAATGTCATGAAACCAAGCGCCAGGATGTCCTGGCCTTTCAACACTTTCATTAAGGAAACCACACTACTGAATCGGAATTTAGAGAGGGATTTCCCTTATGGATGAGGGAAATGCTGTCGATCCGTATGGGACCGACCCGTTTAGCGCGTCGCTGCCTTGTGGGCGGCGGTCGCAAAAATGGCTGCTAGCCTAACGAATCTGGCGATAAAACGCACTGTAAAGGGGCAAACTATCCGATGCGCGACGTCCCTGTGTCGCATTTTTGCATGTAAATGGTTGGCGACTGTAACTCCGTCATCGCGAGCAAGCTCGCTCCCACAATGAAATGCACTCATGCCCTTGTGGCGAGGGAGCTTGCTCCGACAATGAAATGCGCTCATGCCCTTGTGG
>NZ_JAOSHO010000758.1 GCF_025917275.1 Pseudomonas agronomica
TTGGATTTCTGATGTGAGCAAGGTCTCGTCATCCAGCAACCTCTGTGGAACGAGCCTGCTCGCGATAGCGGCAGCCCTGTCTACCCTCCCCCCTCGAAAAATTTCTACTCTCAAAAACCGCTCTAGCTAAAGGCTTTCAGGCCTTTTCAGTTTGCCGATTCCATCTTGCCCCGAAAATTTATCTTGCGCACAAATTATTAGCGCATTACATTCTCTTCACACCTACTTAGCGCGCAAACATTTAGCGCGAAATACTCAACCTGAAACGAGGCCTGCACCATGAAAACTCTCTACACCGCAATCGCAACCTCCACCGGCGGCCGTGACGGTCGTGCCATCTCCAGCGACAACATCCTCGACGTCAAGCTCGCCACGCCAAAAGAACTCGGCGGTGCAGGCGGTGCGGCGACCAACCCTGAGCAACTCTTCGCCGCGGGCTACTCGGCCTGCTTCATCGGCGCGCTGAAATTCGTTGCCAGCCAGACCAAACGCAAAATCCCGGATGAAGCCTCGATCACCGCCCATGTCGGCATCGGCCAAATCCCTGGTGGCTTCGGACTCGACATCGACCTGCACATCAGCTTGCCGGGCCTGGATCAAGCCGAAGCCCAGAGCCTCGTTGATGCAGCGCACCAGGTTTGCCCGTACTCCAACGCCACCCGCGGCAACGTGGATGTGCGCTTGCACGTAACCGTTTAACCCCTCGCCCCCAACCGAATTTCAAGGAGATAGACATGAACATCAGCAAAACCCTGACCGGCGCCCTTCTCGCCCTGAGCATCAGCAATGCCTTTGCCGGCGATATCGTCGAACACAACACCCAGGCATTTCTCGACGCACTGAATGCCGGCACCGGCAAGCCGCTGGAGCAGTTGTCGCCCAAGGACGCCCGCGCGGTACTGGTCGGCGCCCAGGCAGGTGTGAAATTGACATTGCCCAAAGCCGATGTCAGCGAGAAGACCATCAAGGTCGACGGCCAATCGATCAGCCTGACCATCGTTCGTCCGGCCGGGGTCAAGGGCGAGCTGCCAGTGTTCATGTTCTTCCACGGCGGCGGTTGGGTGCTGGGGGATTTCCCGACCCACGAACGCCTGGTCCGGGATCTGGTGGCGGGTTCGGGCGCCGCTGCGGTGTTCGTCAACTACACGCCGTCACCCGAAGCGCATTACCCGGTGGCGATCAACCAGGCTTACGCGGCGACGAAATGGGTGGCCGAGCATGGCAAGGAAATCAATGTCGATGGCAAGCGCCTGGCCGTAGCGGGTAACAGCGTGGGTGGCAACATGGCGGCGGTCGTGGCGCTGATGGCCAAGGACAAGGGTACACCGGCAATCCGCTTCCAGGCCTTGTTGTGGCCGGTGACCGATGCCAGTTTCGAGACGGCGTCCTACAACCAGTTTGCCGAAGGACATTTCCTCAGCAAGAACATGATGAAGTGGTTCTGGGACAACTACACCACCGATGCCGGGCAACGTAACGAGATCTATGCCTCGCCACTGCGGGCAACCACCGCGCAACTCAAGGGCCTGCCGCCCGCGCTGGTGCAGACTGCCGAGGCCGACGTGCTGCGCGACGAAGGCGAAGCGTACGCTCGCAAGCTGGACGCGGCCGGCGTCCCCGTCACGGCGGTACGTTACAACGGCATGATCCACGACTATGGTTTGCTCAACGTCGTGAGCCAGGTGCCGGCGGTGCGTTCGGCGATGTTGCAAGCGTCGCAAGAGCTCAAGGAACACCTGAAGTGAAGGTACTCCCTTGCCT
>NZ_JAOSHO010000759.1 GCF_025917275.1 Pseudomonas agronomica
CGAAACGAGTTCGTTAGTCGGGGTCGCCAGCCTTGCCCAGCGCCAGATTCACCGCCAGCCATCCATCCACTGCCGCTTCCCCCGCCTCGGCAAACACCCGTTCCAGCAATTTCACCTGTTCACGGCGCAGCGCCTGTTCGAATCGCTGGCCCTCCGCCGTCAATTCCAGCAGCCGCTTACGCTTGTCGGTCTCGGACGCGACGCTGCTGACCAGGTGCATCTCCATCAATTGCCGCAAGGGCATGTTCAGCGCCTGCTTGGTCACGCCCAGCAATGCCAGCAGTTCCTTCACGCTCAAGGAGGGGTAGCGGGCGATGAAAAAAACGATGCGCTGGTGCACCCGGCTCAGCCCGCGACGCTCGAGCATTTCATCGGCCTTGGCGGTGAACGCCTGGTAACCGAAGAAGAACGCTTCCATGGCCATTTGTTGGGAGGTCGGGTTTTTAAGGTCAAGCATATTGACGTTTCCAGGGGCGGCGAGGTAATTTCGGTCAAACAGTTTGACTCATTTTTCCAAGGCCTCGCTACAGGTGACCCCCATGGCTTTTTCCGAACGTGTCTCGCGCCTCAAAAGCTCTTTGATTCGAGAAATCCTCGCTGCGGCGCAGCGCCCGGAAGTAATGTCCTTTGCCGGCGGCCTGCCGGCCGAAGCCATGCTGCCGAAGGTGGAGTGGGAAGCGATGCCGCTGTCCATGGGCCAATACGGCATGAGCGAGGGCGAGCCGGCCCTGCGCGAAGCGCTGGCGGCGCAGGCGCGGTCGTTGGGCCTGGCTTGCGAGGCGAGCCAGGTGCTGGTGGTCAGCGGTTCCCAGCAAACCCTCGACCTGGCGGCCAAGTTGCACATCGACGTCGGCACCGAAGTCATGCTCGAAGCGCCGACTTATCTCGCCGCCTTGCAGATTTTTCAGCTGTTCGGCGCCGACTGCATCACCGTCCCCCTTGAGGCGGACGGCCCGGACCTGGCGCACATGCGGGCTCGGCTGGAGCGGCATCGACCGGCCTTCATCTACCTGATTCCAACGTTCCAGAACCCATCAGCGGTGTGCTACAGCGAGGCCAAGCGCGATGCGGTGGCGGCGCTGCTGGATGAGTTCGGCGTGACGCTGATCGAAGACGAACCTTACCGCGAGCTGACCTTCGACGGCGGCAGCGCCACGCCTATTGCCAGTCGCTTGAAGAAGGCCAGTTGGATCTACACCGGCACTGTGTCGAAAACCCTGTTGCCGGGCCTGCGGGTGGGTTACCTGATCGCCAGCCCGGACTTGTTCCCAAACCTGCTGCGGCTCAAGCAATCGGCGGACCTGCATACCAATCGCATCGGCCAGTGGCAGGCGCTGCAGTGGATTGGCGCCGAGCAGTATCGCAGCCACCTGCAAGAACTGAGGGATTTCTACCGGGATCGGCGCGATCGGTTCCAGGCTGCGCTGCAGCGGCACTTTTCCGATATCGCGGACTGGAACATGCCGCAGGGCGGGTTGTTTTTCTGGCTGACGCTCAAGCAACCGCTGGACACCCGGACCTTGCTTGCAGCAGCGTTGGCGGTCGACGTGGCGTTCATGCCGGGGGAACCGTTCTTCCCTGAGCCGGACAAGCATCTTGGGCACTTGCGGTTGAACTTCAGCCATATCGATCCGGCGCGGCTGGATGAAGGGCTCAAGCGGCTGGCGGGGGTGGTACGGGGGGCCTTGGCGGCCAGGGCAGCCTGAGATATCCAGTGGATGGGCCGATCCCATCGCGAGCAAGCTCGCTCCCA
>NZ_JAOSHO010000076.1 GCF_025917275.1 Pseudomonas agronomica
CGAGCAGGCTCGCTCCCACAGGGTGATGGTTACTTCAGTGACATCTGAGCACTCAGGTCCTGATCCTTCAACGTATCGAACAACGCCTGTGCCGCCGCCGACAGTTCGTAACCCGGCTTGGTCAGCACGCCGATGGCCCGTTCTATTACCGGATCGCTGAGGGTGATGCAGCGGGCGCCCAGCTCATGCATCTGGCCAACGCACAGGGCCGGCACCGCGCTCACGCCGAGGCCGCTGGCAACCATCCGCCCGACCGTCGCCAATTGGTGGCTCTCGAACTCCACCGGCAGCTTCCTGCCCCGGGCCTGCAGGTGTTCTTCGAGCATGACGCGCACGGTAGAGGGCCGCTGCAACGTGATGAACGGTTGCTCCAGCAAGATCTCCCACTGGATTTCGTCGCGCCGGGCCAGCGGTGAATCCAAGGGCACCACCGCGACGAAACGATCGAGGTACAACGGCGTGAATGCCAGGGACGAACCCTGCATCGGCTCGAACGCCACGCCCAGTTCCACGTGACGATCGCGGACCATTTCCAGCACCTGTTCGTTGATCACGTCATTGACCGTGACATTGACATTCGGGAACCGTGCGCGGAAGGTCTTGAGGATCGGTGGCAACAGGTTGCCGGCGAACGATGGCATCGCCGCCAACGTCACGCGACCGCGCTGCAAGGTGAAGCGCTGGCGCATTTCGTCTTCGGCGTTTTCCCAATCGGCGACCAGTCGACGGGCCAGCGGCAGCAGGGACTCGCCTTCCGGTGTCAGTGCCACGTTACGTGTGTTGCGACTGAACAGGCGGCCACCCAGCCCCTCCTCCAGCGCCTTGATCGTCAAGCTCAGGGCCGACTGGGACAGGTGCAGCCGCTCGCACGCCACGGCGAAGCTCAGGCTCTGGGCCACGGCCAGAAACGCGCGGATTTGCTTTAGGGTCATGGGTGTCGAGGGTCCGGTTGCGTAGGAGCTGCCGAGTGCAACGAGGCTGCGATCTTCCATTTGCAGGCTAAAAGCCTAGGAAAGATCAGGATCAAAAGATCGCAGCCTCGTTGCACTCGGCAGCTCCTACAGGTAATACATTATTGAGTTTTATCAATCAATCAAACGTAAAAATCAACTTAACAAATATATGACTTGGCGCAACACTGCATCTCATTGCGACCCCACTCAAGAATAAAAGAGGTGTCTATGGCAGGTTTCGACAAACGCGTGAGTTCCTACGAAGAAGCGCTGGAAGGCTTGAAGGACGGCATGACCGTCATCGCCGGCGGCTTCGGCTTGTGCGGTATTCCGGAAAACCTGATCGCCGAGATCAAGCGCAAGGGCATCCGCGACCTCACCGTGGTCTCCAACAACTGTGGCGTTGACGGTTTCGGTCTCGGCGTACTGCTGGAGGATCGGCAGATCAGCAAGGTGATCGCCTCGTACGTGGGCGAAAACGCCCTCTTCGAGAAGCAATTGCTGAGCGGCGAAATCGAAGTCGTGCTCACCCCCCAAGGCACCCTCGCGGAAAAAATGCGTGCAGGCGGCGCGGGCATTCCGGCGTTCTTCACTGCCACCGGCGTCGGCACGCCCGTGGCCGAAGGCAAGGAAGTGCGCGAGTTCCATGGCCGCCAGTACCTGATGGAAGAATCCATCACCGGTGACTTCGCCATCGTCAAGGGCTGGAAAGCCGACCATTTCGGCAACGTCGTCTATCGTCACACCGCGCAGAACTTCAATCCCCTGGCTGCCACGGCGGGCAAGATCACCGTGGTGGAAGTCGAAGAAATCGTCGAGCCCGGCGAGTTGGACCCGACGCAGATCCACACCCCCGGCATCTACGTCGACCGGATCATTTGCGGCACGTTCGAAAAGCGCATCGAACAGCGCACCGTCCGTAAGTGATCCCCTGCCCCCGGCCCGAATGAAGGAATGACACCATGGCACTTTCCCGCGAACAAATGGCTCAGCGCGTCGCCCGCGAAATGCAAGACGGCTACTACGTGAACCTCGGCATCGGCATCCCGACCCTGGTCGCCAATTACATCCCCGAAGGCATGGAAGTCATGCTGCAATCGGAAAACGGCCTGCTCGGCATGGGCGCGTTTCCCACCGAAGCCGAAGTCGACGCCGACATGATCAACGCCGGCAAGCAGACCGTCACCGCGCGCATCGGCGCGTCGATCTTCTCTTCGGCCGAATCGTTCGCGATGATCCGTGGCGGCCACATCGACCTGACCGTGCTCGGCGCGTTCGAGGTGGACGTCGAAGGCAATATTGCCTCGTGGATGATCCCCGGCAAGCTCGTCAAGGGCATGGGCGGCGCGATGGACCTGGTGGCCGGTGCCGAGAACATCATCGTCACCATGACCCACGCGTCCAAGGACGGCGAATCGAAACTGCTGCCCCGTTGCAGCCTGCCGCTGACCGGCGCCGGTTGCATCAAGCGCGTGCTGACCGACCTGGCCTACCTGGAAATCCAGGACGGCGCCTTTATTCTCAAGGAACGCGCCCCGGGCGTCAGCGTCGAGGAAATCGTCGCCAAGACCGCCGGCAAGCTGATCGTGCCAGACCACGTTCCTGAAATGCAGTTCGCTGCCCAGTGAGGAGAGATTCGATGCAAGAAGTCGTGATTGTCGCCGCCACCCGCACCGCCATCGGCAGTTTCCAGGGTTCGCTGGCGTCCATTCCCGCGCCGGAACTCGGTGCCGCAGTGATTCGTCGCCTGCTGGAACAGACCGGCCTGGCCGGCGAGCAAGTCGATGAAGTGATCCTTGGCCAAGTGCTGACCGCAGGCTCCGGGCAGAACCCGGCGCGCCAGGCGTCGATCCTCGCCGGCCTGCCCCACGCCGTGCCGGCGCTGACCTTGAACAAGGTCTGCGGTTCGGGCCTCAAGGCGCTACACCTGGGCGCCCAGGCGATTCGCTGTGGCGACGCCGACGTGATCATCGCCGGCGGCATGGAAAACATGAGCCTCGCCCCCTACGTATTGCCAGCCGCCCGCACCGGCCTGCGCATGGGCCACGCGAAGATGATCGACAGCATGATCACCGACGGCTTGTGGGATGCGTTCAACGATTACCACATGGGCATCACTGCCGAGAACCTGGTGGACAAGTACGGCATCAGCCGCGAGGCGCAGGACGCCTTCGCCGCCGCGTCCCAGCAGAAAGCCGTTGCCGCCATCGAAGGCGGCCGCTTCGCCGATGAGATCACGCCGATCCTGATTCCCCAGCGCAAGGGCGACCCCGTGGCCTTCGCCACCGACGAACAACCGCGCGCCGGCACCACCGCCGAATCCCTGGGCAAGCTCAAGCCGGCGTTCAAGAAAGACGGCAGCGTCACGGCGGGCAATGCGTCCTCGCTGAACGATGGCGCTGCCGCGGTGATCCTGATGAGTGCGGAAAAAGCCAAGGCATTGGGTTTGCCAGTGCTGGCAAAAATCAGCGCCTACGCCAACGCGGGTGTCGACCCGGCGATCATGGGCATTGGCCCGGTCTCGGCCACCCGCCGCTGCCTGGACAAGGCTGGCTGGTCGCTGGACCAACTGGACCTGATCGAAGCCAACGAAGCCTTCGCCGCGCAATCCCTGGCCGTCGCCAAGGAACTGGAATGGGACATGGACAAGGTCAACGTCAACGGCGGCGCCATCGCCTTGGGCCACCCGATCGGGGCTTCGGGCTGCCGGGTGCTGGTGACGCTGCTGCATGAAATGATCAAGCGCGACGCCAAGAAAGGCCTCGCGACACTCTGCATCGGTGGCGGCCAGGGCGTGGCCCTCGCGCTGGAACGCGCGTAACCGACAACAGGCACAACGGTGGTCGCGTGGACCCACGACATCCGCGCGACCACTGGCACCACCACCGGCGCAACCTTGGTTGCGCCGGTTTTTTAATGCCTACTGATTTTCTTTAAATCTTGCTGGCCCCTTCGCGAGCAGGCTCGCTCCCACAATGGATCTGACTTTTTCTTGAGTTCTGCAACCACCACAGAACCCTGTGGGAGCGAGCCTGCTCCGGGCGGCGATCCGACGAAGACGGTGGCTCAGACAAAGAGACTGGTCAGCTCCCCGCGCCAAACCGATCGCGGCTGTTGGTCAGGTGCAGCCACATGGCCGCGCGGGCGGCGTCGGGGTCCTGGCGCTTGATGGCGTTGAAGATCGCTTCGTGTTCCAGGTTGGCAAACTGCGCGAGCCTGCCCAGGTCCGCCTGGCCGCGCTCGGCCATGTTCACCCTGGTGCGGGGAATCATTGCGCTGCCCAGGTGCTGCATGATCTCGACAAAACAGCTGTTGGCCGTGGCTTCGGCAATCAGCAGATGAAAACGCCGGTCAGCCTCGACGCAGCTGTCGTTGTTGCTGAGCAAGCGCTGGTAATCATCCAACGCCTGACGCATCTGCTGCAATTGCTCTTCGCTGCGGCGCTGGGCCGCCAATGCGGCCGCCTGGGTCTCCAGGCCCAGGCGCAGTTCCAGAATGCCCCGGACGCCCGCCGCGGTATCGACGTTGAGCCGCAACCCTTGCTCGCCATTCGGCTCCAGCACAAAGGTGCCGATGCCGTGGCGAGTCTCCACCAGCCCCGACGCCTGCAACTTGGAAATCGCCTCGCGCACTACCGTGCGGCTGACCCCATGCTCGCGCACGATGGCACCTTCGGATGGCAGCTTTTCCCCCGGCTTCAACTGCCCGAGCAGAATGCTCTGGCTCAACTTCGCCACCAGGTCATGGGCCAGGTTGTGGGTGCGCTTGCGCAGGGGCGATTCAATGTCTTGCTGCATGTGCCGGGGTTCCTTGAAAACAGGCTCGTCGATCCTATCACTGGCCGCGTCGGAAATGCTCATCCACAGACGCACAAACTTGTATGACAACACTCAATTAAAGACTACTTCCCTCACACATTTCAGGCCGAGAACGACATTACAACACCTGCAAATGGATTCTCGCGACAGCCAAAAAACCGTTACGAACCAATGGATACGGCATAAAAACACCTCTCCCCCAATCCAATCGTGCTCAGAAACTGCTTGTCATACAAAAAAACCAACTTGTATGATGTCTATCAACATCGGCACCTGCACGATGCCCGCATAAAAATAACGAGTGGGAGAAAAAACCAGTGAACACCTCCAGCCTCAAGGCCAATGCCGGCAGGGACCCGGTGCTGCAATCGGCCATTTCCAAGGTCAAGCGCCACATCCTGCCGCTGTTCGTCATCATGTTCATCGTCAACTACATCGACCGGGTGAACATCGGTTTCGTCCGCGCCCACATGGAGCATGACCTGGGCATCGGCGCTGCCGCGTACGGCTTCGGCGCCGGCCTGTTCTTCATCGGCTACGCGCTGTTCGAAGTCCCTTCCAACATCCTCTTGCAACGCATCGGCGCCCGTATCTGGCTGACGCGCATCATGCTCACCTGGGGCCTGGTGGCGGCAGGCATGGCCTTCATCCAGAACGAGACCCACTTCTACATCCTGCGCTTCCTGCTGGGTGTGGCCGAGGCCGGTTTCTTCCCTGGCGTGATCTATTACTTCACCCGCTGGTTGCCCGGAGTCGAGCGCGGCAAGGCCATTGCCATCTTCCTCAGCGGCTCGGCGATCGCTTCGCTGATTTCCGGCCCGTTGTCGGGGTTGCTCCTGCAGATCAACGGCCTGGGCCTGCACGGTTGGCAGTGGATGTACTTCATCGAAGGGATGTTCTCCGTCGGCCTGTGCTTCTTCGTCTGGTTCTGGCTGGACTCCAAGCCCCACGACGCCAAGTGGCTGGACGGTGAGGAGCAGGACGCGCTGGTCAAGGCCATCGATGACGAACAGGCCGCCCGTGAAGCCGCGACGCCGATCAAGTTGTCGATCGGCCAACTGCTCAAGGACCGCCAGATCATTCTGTTCTGCCTGATCTACTTCTTCATTCAGTTGACGATCTACGCCGCCACTTTCTGGCTGCCGAGCATCATCAAGAAAATGGGCGAACTGAGCGATCTCCAAGTGGGGCTGTTCAACTCGATTCCCTGGTTGCTGTCGATCGTCGGCATGTACGCCTTCGCCTCCCTGTCGGCCAAGTGGAAGTTCCAGCAGGCCTGGGTCGCCGCGGCCCTGCTGATCGCCGCGGCGGGCATGTTCATTTCCACCACCGGCGGGCCGATCTTCGCCTTCGTCGCCATCTGCTTCGCAGCCCTGGGTTTCAAATCGGCGTCTTCGCTGTTCTGGCCAATTCCCCAGGCTTATCTGGACGCGCGCATTGCCGCCGGTGTGATCGCGCTGATCAACTCGGTGGGCAACCTCGGCGGCTTCGTCGCCCCGACCACCTTCGGCCTTCTGGAGCAGCACACCGGCTCGATCCAGGGTGGTCTCTATGGCCTCGCAGCCACGTCGATCATTGCCGCGATCATTGTGTTCGCCGCGCGCAACACACCCAAGCCGAAAACCGTCACGAGCTCCACCGACCCAGTGACCAGCCACGCCTGACCACAACAATAAATCAAGGATCTGTACACGATGACTACGCCAGACACCCACAAAGCCCCGATCATCACCAGCATGCAGATCGTGCCCGTGGCCGGCCACGATGGCATGCTGCTGAACCTCAGCGGCGCCCATGGCCCGTTCTTCACCCGCAACATCGTCATTCTCAAGGACAACGCCGGGCACACCGGCGTGGGCGAAGTACCCGGCGGCGAGCGCATTCGCCAGACGCTGGAAGACGCCCGTTCGCTGGTGGTCGGCAGCCCCATTGGCACCTACCAGAAGATTCTCAACAGCGTGCGCCAGGCCTTCGCCGACCGCGATGCCGGTGGCCGTGGATTGCAGACCTTCGATCTGCGCATCACTATTCACGCTGTCACCGGCCTGGAAGCGGCGTTGCTGGACCTGCTCGGCCAGCACCTGGATGTCCCGGTCGCGGCCCTGCTCGGCGAAGGCCAGCAACGCGACGAAGTGAAGATGCTCGGCTATCTGTTTTATGTCGGTGATCGCCAGCAGACCGACCTGCCCTACCGCAGCGAACCGGACGCCGATAACGACTGGTTCCGTGTGCGCCACGAAAAAGCACTGAATGCCGACGCAGTGGTGCGCCTGGCCGAAGCGGCCCACGCGCACTATGGTTTTCAGGATTTCAAGCTCAAGGGCGGCGTGCTCAAGGGCGACGAGGAAATCGAAGCCGTGACGGCATTGGCCGAACGCTTTCCCCAGGCGCGTATCACCCTGGATCCGAACGGGGCCTGGTCACTCAAGGAAGCGATCCGCTTGTGCCGCGACCAACACAAGGTGCTGGCGTATGCCGAGGACCCTTGCGGGGCGGAGAATGGTTATTCGGGCCGCGAGGTCATGGCCGAGTTCCGGCGCGCCACCGGCCTCAAGACCGCTACCAACATGATTGCCACCGATTGGCGCGAGATGGGCCATGCGATCACGCTGCAATCCGTGGACATTCCCCTGGCCGACCCGCACTTCTGGACGATGCAGGGTTCGGTTCGCGTGGCACAGATGTGCAACGAATGGGGCCTGACCTGGGGCTCGCACTCCAACAACCACTTCGACATTTCCCTGGCGATGTTCACCCATGTCGCGGCCGCCGCACCGGGCGACATCACCGCCATCGACACCCACTGGATCTGGCAGGACGGCCAACGGTTGACCAAGGCGCCATTGCAGATCAAGGGCGGTTGCGTGCAAGTGCCGAAGAAACCTGGGCTGGGGATCGAGTTGGACATGGACCAGTTGGCCAAGGCTCATGAGTTGTACAAAGGCATGGGGCTCGGGGCGCGGGACGACTCGGTGGCGATGCAGTACCTGATCCCGGGCTGGACGTTCAACAACAAGCAGCCGTGCCTGGTTCGCTGACCACCAAAACTTTGACCCTGTGGGAGCGAGCTTGCTCGCGATGGCGGTCAGTTGGTCACAAAAGTGCTGACAGACACTCCGCTATCGCGAGCAAGCTCGCTCCCACATTGGATCTGAGTCTGGGCCTACCCTTCCGGCCGCAGAATCAACACCGCCAGCGGCGGCAGGTTCAGTTCCAGCGAGAGCGCCTGGCCATGGCTGGGGATCGCCTCGGTGGAGGCGCCGCCGCCGTTGCCATAGTTCGAGCCGGCGTAAGTGTCGGCATCGCTGTTGAGCAATTCCACCCAGCGCCCGCCAAACGGCACGCCGACCCGATACGCCTCGCGCGGCACCGGCGTGAAGTTGGCGACCACCAGCACCGGCCGACCGTCCTTGCTCCAACGCAACCACGCATAGACGCTGTTGAGCGCATCGTCGCCAATCAACCATTGGAAGCCCTGGGGCGCGTCGTCCTGATCGTGCAGCGCCGGCTCTTCGCGATACAAACGATTGAGATCGCTCACCAGTTTCTGCACACCCCGGTGCTCGGGATATTGCAGCAGATACCAGTCCAGTTGCTGGTCATGGTTCCACTCGCGCCATTGGCCGAACTCACAGCCCATGAACAGCAGTTTCTTGCCTGGGTGGCCCCACATGAAACTCAGATAGGCCCGCAGGTTGGCAAATTTCTGCCAGCGGTCACCGGGCATCTTGTCGATCAGCGAGCGTTTGCCGTGGACCACCTCGTCGTGGGAAATCGGCAGGACAAACCGCTCGGACCAGGCGTACACCAGGCCAAAGCTCAACTCGTTATGGTGATGGGCGCGGTACACCGGATCCTGCTGGATGTAATGCAGCGAATCGTGCATCCAGCCCATGTTCCATTTGTAGGCGAAACCCAGACCGCCCTGCTGCGTGCTCTGGCTGACGCCGGGCCAGGCGGTGGATTCCTCGGCGATGACCAGCGCGCCCGGGGTTTCCAGCGCAACCACGTCGTTGAGGTGGCGCAGGAAATCGATCGCTTCGAGGTTCTCCCGTCCGCCGTGGCGGTTAGGCACCCATTCGCCGGCCTTGCGCGAATAGTCGCGATACAGCATCGAGGCCACGGCATCCACCCGCAGGCCGTCGACGTGGAAATGCTTGAGCCAGTGCAACGCCGACGCCAGCATGAAACCGTGGACTTCGGTGCGCCCCAGGTTGTAGATCAGCGTGTCCCAATCCTGGTGGAAACCTTCCAGCGGGTTACCGTATTCGTACAACGCGGTGCCGTCGAACTGGGCCAGGCCATGGGTATCGGTCGGAAAGTGCGCGGGCACCCAGTCCAGGATCACGCCAATGTCAGCCTTATGACAGGCGTTGACGAACGCGGCGAAATCATCGGGCGAACCGAAACGCGCAGTCGGAGCGAATTGCGACAGCGGTTGATAGCCCCATGAGCCACCGAACGGGTGCTCCATGATGGGCATCAGCTCGATGTGAGTGAACCCCAGGTCCTTGACGTAGGGGATCAGCCGTTCGGCCATTTCATGCCAGTTGTATTGCCGGGAGACCTCGCCCGCCTCGTCGATCTCGCATTGCCAGGAACCGGCGTGCAGTTCATAGATCGACAGCGGCGCGCCCGGTAGTTGGCGTTCACGACGGCTTTGCATCCATTCGTCATCGTGCCATTCGATGTTCAGTGGCGAGGCGACCTTGGACGCCGTATCAGGCGGCATCTGCGTGGCCAGGGCCACCGGGTCGGCCTTGAGCGGCAGGATGCCGTGGGCGCCGAGGATTTCATATTTGTAGCCTTCGCCGGGCCCGAGCCTCGGAATGAATATTTCCCACACGCCGGACGGATAACGGATGCGCATCGGATGCCGGCGCCCGTCCCAGACGTTGAAATCCCCGACCACCGAAACCCGGCGCGCATTCGGCGCCCAGACGGCGAAGCGCACGCCATCGACGCCATCCACCGTTTTCAGTTGCGCACCGAGGCAGGCGCTGAGGTCGCGATGGTTACCTTCGGCAAACAGGTAGAGATCCATTTCCCCGAGCAGCGGACCGAAGCTGTAGGGATCTTCGGCGACTTGTTCGCCGCCGGCCCAACGGGTGCGCAGCAGGTAGGGCTGGGCACGGTCGAAATGGCCGACAAACAGTCCCGGAGTTTCGGTGATCTGCAACTCGCCAAGTTCTTCGCCGCTGTCACGGGCGAGCACATGCACGCTCAACGCGCCGGGCAGGTAGGCCCGGATGAATTGTCCGCCCGCCCCGTCTCCATGGGGGCCGAGGATCGAAAACGGGTCGTGGTGTTCGGCGCGCACCAACGCGTCGATGTCGTGGGGGGCTGGCAGCAGTGACTCTTTGGCCTGCCCCTGTGATTCCTTGTTCGAGACGCTCATGATTCTCTCCACTAAATCGGTCCGGCTAAATTGGAAAAGGGTTGCAGCCCACTCAATAGCCCGTACAGGCCGTGCAACGGCACGGGCAGCCAGGCAGGGCGATTCTCGGCTTCATAAGCCACTTCATAGGCCGCCTTCTCCAGGCCGAACAACGCCAGCGCGGCGTCTTCGCCTTCAGCATCCTTCCACTCATGGGCAAGACTAGCTGCCGCCAGCCGATACGCCTGGACAAATGCCTGGCGCGCCTCGATCAGATAGCGGTCGGCGACCCGTTTGCGCGCCGCATCGGCATCCGCCGTGCTGTCGACAGTGTGCAGCTGGGCGGCCATCGCTGCCGCGTAATCGAAGGAGCGCAGCACGCCGCTGACGTCCTTGTACGGGCTGTGCTTGCCACGTCGCTCATGCAGCGGCCGCGCCGGCTCGCCTTCAAAATCGATCAGGTAGGCGTCGCCCTTGATCACCAACACCTGCCCCAAGTGCAAGTCGCCATGAACCCGGATACGCAAGCCACCCACTGCCTTGCCGGCCAGTTCCTGGACGTGGGCCAGCACGGTTTTCCTGTGTTCCAACAAGCGTGCGACCATCGCCTGGTCCGCAGGGTTCAATTGGTCCTGGTTCTGCTTGAGCAGGCGCAAGGCGTTTTCGACCTGAGCGGCGACATCCTTGCCGATGGCCTGGGCTTCCTTGGCACTGGTAGGCTGCGGCGCGAAGTCCGGGTTGTCGGTGGGCTGGGCAAGCACTTGGTGCATTTCCCCGAGGCGCTGGCCGAGCATGCCGGCAAAATCCTTCAGTTCGCCCAGGGCGTTGTAGTGCTGCTCTTGCTCGGACACGGCGTCCGCCAGCTCGTCGCGCAAGGCCCGTTCGAGGTTGTTCCGGGTCCATTCCCATGCGTCGCCCTGATTGCTCAGGTAGCCTTGGGCGATCATCAGCAGGGCATCTTCGCCCTGGGCGTCACGGCGAATCACCGAACCCAGCAGCGGCGAGATATTGCTGAAGCCTGCCGCGGTCAGGTAAGCGCTCATCTCCAGTTCCGGGTGCACGCCGGACGCGACCTTGCGGATCAACTTGAGCACCAGGCTGCCGCCCACCACCACCGAACTGTTGGACTGCTCGGCAGACAGGTAGCGCACCTCGGGCTCGACTCCCAGGTTCAGCGCCGCCAGGCCCTCGGTGGGCTCGAAGCGCAACTCGCCATCGGCGCACGGCAGCACCGTATTGGCCTGGATGCCCTGGAGCACGGCCCGAATGAAGTTTTCCAGGGTGAACGCATCGGTGATCAAACCGACCTGGCGACCCCGACGGACCCGCGACAAGGCCAATTGCTGGGGCAGCGCGGCGCCGACCTGATCCTCGGCGAGCAGACCGAACGGCAGTTGATAACGCAGGGTCTGGCCAGCGCTGGTGACGTCGATCTCGCTCAGCAACACGGGGTGTTGCGGATCGCCGAAGCGCACGCCATAGACGATGTCGACTTTCTCGATCGCGCTGTCCTTGCCGGCGAACCAGCGGCGGTTCTGCAGCCAGTTCGGCAGGATGCCCTGCTCCAACGTGGTACGCGACGGCGCCTCGAGCAGTTCTTCCAAGCGTTTTTTCAACACCAGCGTGGTGAAATCCGGCAGGCTCTGCGCCGGCTCCACATGCCAGCTCGGCATCTGGTTTTCCGCCGCCAGGGCGAACCAGTAGAAACCGTACGGCGCCAGGGTCAGCAGGAAATTCAACTGGCCGATGGGCGGGAACGCATTGCCGCCGAGCATCTCCACCGGAACCATGCCGGCGTAGGCCGACAAGTCCAGCTCGGCAGCCTGGGCACTGCGCGACACGTTGGCCACGCACAGGATGATTTCATGCTTGCCGTCCGGGCCGGTGTATTCGCGGGTATACGCCAGGATCCGCCGGTTGCTTGGCGACAGCATCTTCAATGTGCCCCGACCGAAAGCCTTGGACTGCTTGCGCACGGCGAGCATGCGGCGGGTCCAGTTGAGCAGCGAATGAGGGTCGCCGGACTGGGTCTCGACGTTCACCGACAGATAGCCGTACAGCGGGTCCATGATTGGTGGGAGCACCAGGCTGGCCGGGTCGGCGCGGGAAAAACCGCCGTTGCGGTCGATGGACCACTGCATCGGCGTGCGCACGCCATCGCGGTCGCCCAGGTAGATGTTGTCGCCCATGCCGATCTCATCGCCGTAATACAAGGTCGGCGTGCCGGGCATCGACAGCAACAGGCTGTTGAGCAACTCCACACGGCGGCGGTCGCGCTCCATCAGCGGCGCCAGGCGTCGACGAATCCCGAGGTTGATCCGCGCGCGACGGTCGGCGGCGTAGTAGTTCCACAGGTAGTCGCGCTCCTTGTCGGTGACCATTTCCAGGGTCAACTCATCGTGGTTGCGCAGGAAAATCGCCCATTGGCAGTTCGCCGGAATCTCCGGGGTCTGGCGCAAAATGTCGGTGATGGGAAAACGGTCTTCCTGGGCCAGCGCCATGTACATGCGCGGCATCAACGGGAAGTGGAACGCCATGTGGCACTCGTCGCCATTGAGGCCCTGGGCATCGACGTCGCCAAAATAGAGCTGGGTATCCTCCGGCCACTGGTTGGCCTCGGCCAGTAACATGCGGTCGGGGTAATTGGCGTCGATCTCGGCGCGGATCAGCTTGAGGACGTCGTGGGTCTCGGGCAGGTTCTCGTTGTTGGTGCCGTCGCGCTCGATCAGGTATGGGATCGCGTCCAGGCGCAGACCGTCGATGCCCATGTCGAGCCAGTAGCGCATCACCGACAGCACGGCCTTGATCACCTGCGGATTGTCGAAATTGAGGTCCGGCTGGTGGGAATAGAAACGGTGCCAGAAGTACTGGCCGGCCACTGGGTCCCAGGTCCAGTTGGACTTCTCGGTGTCGAGGAAGATGATTCGCGTGCCGTCGTATTTGTGGTCGTCATCGGACCAGACGTAGAAATCCCGCGCACTGGAGCCTTTCTTGGCCTTGCGCGCCCGCTGGAACCAGGGGTGCTGGTCGGAGGTGTGGTTGATGACCAGCTCAGTGATCACCCGCAGGTTGCGCTTGTGGGCTTCGGCGATGAAACGCCGCGCGTCGGCCATGGTGCCGTAGTCAGGGCTGACACCTCGGTATTCGGCGATGTCGTAGCCGTCATCGCGCCGGGGCGAGGGATAGAACGGCAGCAGCCAGATGGTGTTGACGCCCAGGTCGGCGATGTAGTCGAGCTTTTCGATCAGGCCTGGAAAATCGCCGATTCCGTCGTTGTTGGAGTCGAAATAGGATTTTACGTGGACTTGATAGATCACCGCGTCCTTGTACCAGAGCGGGTCCTTGATGAACGTGGCAGACCGGGGTTTCTTGGCCATTTGCAACTCCTGCTGATTCTATAAAGCCGCGGGTTACAGGCTTGTTTTTCTGTAATGCGAGGTCATTTTTGGTGCCGTGTAGGAGCTGGCGAAGCCTGCGATCTTTTAATCGTTCACTTGAGATTCAAGTGTCTGGGGAAAGATCGCAGCCTGTGACGCCCTGTAGGAGCTGGCGGAGCCTGCGATCTTTTAATCGTTCACTTGAGATTCAAATGTCTGGGGAAAGATCGCAGCCTCGTTGCACTCGGCAGCTCCTACATAGCTCCTACATAGCTCCTACATAGCTGAATGCACCTCATGCCACGCTGATCCGCCAGATCCCGAACGGCTGGTACGCCGGGTCGATGCGCATGAACTGGTACTTGCCATACCAGGTCCAGCGATGGCCGTTCATCAAGTCCTCGCCCTGGGTCTGGGCGTCGTCCGGCAGGCCCATCTCCCACAGCGGCAATTCGAAATTGGCTTCCTGGACGTTATGCGGATCGAGGCTCACCGCCACCAGGACGAAGTTGCTGCCGTCCGGCGTGCGCTTGCCGAAATACAGGATGTTGTCGTTCCAGGCGTTATAGATCTTCAGGCCCAAGTGCGTATGCAGCGCCGGGTTCTGCCGGCGGATGCGATTGAGCTGGGCGATCTCGGCGATGATGTTGCCCGGCGCGGTGAAATCCCGGGGGCGGATTTCGTATTTCTCCGAATCGAGGTATTCCTCCTTACCCGGCACTGGCGCCGATTCACACAATTCAAAACCGGAATACATGCCCCACAGCCCCGAGCCCATGGTTGCCAGCGCCGCGCGGATCAGGAAACCCGCGCGCCCCGACGCATGGAGGAACGCCGGGTTGATGTCCGGCGTGTTGACGAAAAAATTCGGCCGATAGCATTCGCGCCAGGGCGATTCGTTGAGTTCGCTGAAATACGTCGCCAGTTCGGCCTTGGTGTTGCGCCAGGTGAAATAGGTGTAGCTCTGGGAGTAACCGACCTTGCCCAGCCGCGCCATCATCGCCGGCGTGGTGAACGCCTCCGCGAGGAAGATGACGTCCGGGTGTTGCGCGCGAACATCGGCGATCAGCCACTGCCAGAAGGGCAACGGCTTGGTATGGGGATTATCGACACGGAATATCTTCACCCCTTCGTTGACCCAACCGACGACGATGTCCCGCAGCTCCATCCACAGACTGGGGATGGCATCGGCGGCGTAGAAATCGACGTTGACGATGTCCTGGTATTTTTTCGGCGGATTCTCCGCGTATTTGATCGTGCCGTCCGGCCGCCAACTGAACCAGCCCGGATGCTGCTTGAGCCAAGGGTGGTCCTGGGAGCACTGGATGGCGAAGTCGAGGGCGATCTCCAGGCCGTGGTCGGCGGCTGCGGCTACCAGGCGACGAAAATCTTCGCGAGTACCCAACTGTGGATGGATCGCCTCGTGGCCGCCCTCCTCGCTGCCGATGGCGTAAGGGCTGCCCGGATCGTCCGGACCGGCGGTCAGGGAATTATTCGGACCTTTGCGGAAACTGCGGCCGATGGGATGGATCGGCGGGAAATACAGCACGTCGAAGCCCATGTCCTGGATCACCGACAAGCGCGAGTGCACGTCGTTGAAGGTGCCGTGGCGCTTGGGATCGTCGGTGATCGAGCGGGGAAACAGCTCGTACCAACTGGCGAACTCGGCCCGTTCGCGCTCCACGTCCAACGGATATTCCGGGCTGATGCTCAGGTAGGGCCGATGATCGGCCAGGGACATCAGGTCGGCGCTGCGCGGCGCGAGGAACAAGGTCACCTGCTCCTGCGGCAGCAGGCTCGAAAGCTCATGGTGCAACGCGGTCAACTGCTCACTCAATTCGCCGTCGCTGCGCTCGGCGGCCTGTTGCACATGATTGCGGCCCTCTTGCAGTTCGAGGCTGATGGGCACGCCGGCGGCGTATTTCTTTTCCAGCTCATAGCGGAAGCTGGCGAACTGGTCGAACCACGCTTCGATACAAAACACGTAGCGGCCCACGTCCGGTACGGTGAATTGACCGCGCCACCCGTTGTTGCCCAGCTCGGTCATGACCTCGCTGTTCCAGATGTCATCTTCCAGCGCACGCCAGCGGATTCGCACGGCCAACTTGTCGTGGCCATCGGCGAACACTTTGCTGGTCACCGTCACGTCCTGCCCGGCCAGGGCCTTGGCGGCGAACTGCCCGCCGTCGATCACCGGCATGGTGTTTTCAATCGCAATACGCGGCAACAACAAGGCCTGGGACAACGGCAAATGCGGGTTGTACACCAGGTCGGTCGGCTGTTCGGCAGTCATCGAGCATCGCTCCTTTTACGCCCCATGGACGCGCTTGTGGCGGTAAAGGCCCAACGGGTCCCTGATTAAACTCACTTAAGCTCCGAACCGGACCGGCGACCAAAAGTTCAGCGCGATTTGCTGGCCGGCATCGGGGAATCAAACCCGTCAAGCGGTGGTCAACCAGACAAGCACGACTCAAGCCACTTGCGTCCCGGAGGCCCGACCCGATGAACATTCCCATCCCGGCCGAAACACCCGATCCGAACATCGACGACCCCAACCTGCCGCCACCCAGCCCCGATCCGGAGCCGATTCCGGAAAAAGACCCGCCACTGGATCCTCAGCCGCCCCATGGCGATCCACCGAGCGAGGCGCCGCCGGAGCGGGTTTGAAAGAGCCTAGCCGCAGTGAAACTGTGGGAGCGAGCTTGCTCGCGAT
>NZ_JAOSHO010000760.1 GCF_025917275.1 Pseudomonas agronomica
GGACGGCGGCGCCCAACAGCGAGCGCAGGCCTCGGGGGGCATCGGCATCCAGGGTGAACTGCCACCACAATTGGTGACTGTAGGGCACGTCCTGGTAAGCAAACAGCAACAGCCAGATCGATGCGCCCAGCACGCAGAGGCTGGCAATCAGGAACAGCGGTGAGAACGGCAGTTCGGTCAGGCGACTCGGACGGTAGAAAGAGCGCCGGAACACTGCCAGCAAGGCAGCAGTCAAGGTCAGCAGCGTGGCTTCTTCCCAGTCAAAGCCCTTGAGCAGCGAGAGCAGGGCGCCCACCAGCAGCAAAACGGTGGTCAGCATCCAGGCGGCGGACAGGCGACGGCGCAGGCCTTGGGCCAGCAACAGGCAGAGCACGCCCACCAGGCTGGCGCCGAAGTGCGAGGCGTCCACCAGTCGATGGGGAATCAGGAAGCCGATGTGCTCCAGGCGGGTGTCGATCTCGGGGGTAACCCCGGAAAACAGCAACACCACGCCAGACAGAAAGACCAGTACGGCCAGGATCGGTGCGGCAAAACCTGACGCGGCCCGCAGGGTCTGGCGAGTCTGGAACAGCCGTTGCGCCTCGTTGATCAACAGCAGTACGCAGGCCACCAGCATCGGCAGCAGCACATAGATCAAGCGGTACAGCAACAGGGCGGCGGCAAGCGGCGCGGCCCCCAGCTTGTCGGCAAACGCGGCCAGCAGGATCGCCTCGAACACCCCGACGCCACCCGGCACGTGGCTGAGTACGCCGGCGGCCAGCGCGAGCAGATACACCAGCAGGAATGGGCCAAACGGCGGCGCTTCAGGCAGCAGCAGGTAAAGCACCGTGGCGGCCGCAGCGACGTCCAGCGCCGTGATGATCAATTGCAGGAATGTCAGGCGCCTGCCCGGCAGGCGCAGCGTGCGGCGACCGGCCTTGACGAGCAGGCTGTCCCGGTAGGGTTGCTCTGGCAGCCGACGGCGATAGATGCCAATGGCGAGCACGCTGGTGAGCAACAGCACCGCCACGGCGATCGAACCCAGCAATACGGCGGGAAGGTGCAAGGCGGCAGACGCGGCGGGCAGGTTGCTCAGGGTTGCCAGCGCGGCCAAGGGAGGCAGAGCGCAGCCCAGGGAAAGGCTGGCGAACAAGGTCATATGGGCGACATCGGCTGCTCCCAGGCCATGTCGCGCATACAAGCGATAACGAACCGAGCCGCCCGACAGCAACGAGAGGCCGATGGCGTTGCCAATGGCAAACGCAGTGAAACCGCCGAGGACCATGGTTTGAGGCGGCAGCGTCACGCCCGCATAGCGGGTGGCGGACCATTCATAACCCAGCAGAATCACGAAGCCGGCGACGGTGGCAGCAACGGCGCCGAGCAGCGCCGGCCTCGGCACGTCCAGGATCGAGTCATGCAGCGCGTAAAGGTCGAGCTCGCTCAGGAGGTGGCGACAGGCGATCAACGCGATCGCGAACAGCAGCAGCGTGACGGCGAGACCGATAGGTTGGCGGTACTGGCTGATCCGATCCAGCCAGCGCAATCGCTCGGCCTTGATCGGTTGTGTCGCAGTAACGGGGTCTTGCGGGTCAGACGAGTGGGCGCGCATCAATCACCTCTTGAGCTATGCGCGACAGGATGGGGGTATCCAGCCAAGTTACCAATCCCTGCGGCGGAAAATAATTACAAAATATTTGTAATGGAGCTTTTTCGAGACACACAAAAAAGGCCACTCTTTCGAGCAGCCTTTCTTGATATT
>NZ_JAOSHO010000761.1 GCF_025917275.1 Pseudomonas agronomica
GTGGGAGCGAGCTTGCTCGCGATAGCGGCCTCCCAGTCACCACAACTGTCGGAACCAAACTCATGCCCACCCTCACTACCTACCAAACCCGCATCCTCCCCGAATGGGTCGACTACAACGGCCACCTGCGCGACGCGTTCTACCTGCTGATCTTCAGCTACGCCACCGACGCGCTGATGGACCGGCTCGGCCTCGACAGCCAGAGCCGCGAAGTCAATGGCCATTCGCTGTTCACCCTTGAGCTGCACCTGAACTACCTGCACGAAGTGAAACTCGGCGCCGATGTGGAGGTGCATACGCACATCCTCGGCCACGACGCCAAACGCCTGCACCTCTACCACAGCCTGCACCTGGAGGGCGGGGACAAAGAGCTGGCCGGCAATGAACAGATGCTGCTGCACGTCGATCTGGCCGGGCCACGCTCCGCGCCGTTCACCGAACGGGTCCTGGGCCAACTCAAAGCCCTGCTCGATAGCCAATCCGATTTGCCGACGCCGGCCTATATCGGTCGGGTCATCGCCCTGCCACCCGCCCGATAAAATCCCGAGGAGATCGCCATGCACACCGCCGCCGCAATTGCCGACTTCCGCAGCTATCCTCTGGTCCACGCATTGACCGCTGCGACACCATTGGCCGATCGGGTTCACGTCACTTGGGCCGATGGTCGCCTCAGCCCCTTTCATCTCCAGTGGCTGCGCGACAATTGCCCCTGCCAGCAATGCGTCTACAACGTGACCCGCGAGCAAGTCCTGGAGATTGTCGATGTGCCCGAAGACTTGGCGCCCGATGAAGTCCGCATCGATGATCAAGGTCGCCTGTGCGTGGCCTGGCAGGATGGCCACCAGAGCCAATTCGACCCGGGATGGCTGCGCGCCCACGCCTATGACAACGCATCCAGGGCCGAACGACTCGCTGGCAAGCCGCAACGACAACTCTGGAAGCGCGACCTGCAACTTCCAGTGTTCGAATACCAGGCCCTGATCGAGGATACCGACGCGCTGCTGCAATGGTTGCTGGCGATACGCGACATCGGCCTGACCCAAGTACGAGGCGTGCCCACCGAACCTGGCTCGCTGAAACAGATCGCCCAACGCATTTCCTTCATTCGCGAGAGCAATTTCGGCGTGCTGTTCAACGTGCAATCCAAGGCCGACGCCGACAGCAACGCCTACACCGCTTTCAACCTGCCGTTGCACAGCGATTTGCCGACACGAGAGTTGCAGCCGGGGTTGCAGTTCCTGCATTGCCTGGTGAACGACGCCGAGGGTGGCGAAAGCATCTTCGTCGACGGCTTCGCCATTGCCCAAGCGCTACGCCAGGAAGACCCCGAAGCCTTCGACGCGCTGTGCCAGATCCCGGTGGAATTCCGCAACAAGGACCGCCACAGCGACTATCGCTGCCTGGCACCGATCATCGCGCTGGACGCGCTGGGGCAAGTCTCGGAGATCCGCATGGCGAACTTCCTGCGTGGGCCGTTCGACACTTCGGTCGAGCAGATGCCCAGGCTCTACCGCGCCTACCGCCGCTTCATCGCCCTGACCCGCGAGCCTCGCTTTCGCCTGATGCAACGACTCGAACCCGGCCAGCTCTGGTGCTTCGACAACCGCCGCACCCTCCACGCCCGCAATGCCTTCGACCCGACGACCGGGGCGCGGCATTTCCAGGGGTGTTATGTGGATCGGGATGAGTTGTTGTCGCGGATTCTGGTTTTACAGAGATAAACCGCGTCATCGTTCT
>NZ_JAOSHO010000762.1 GCF_025917275.1 Pseudomonas agronomica
GTGGGAGCGAGCTTGCTCGCGATAGCGCCAGCCCAAACACTGCATTCCCAAAAGCACAAACCAAAAAGCCCCGCCATTCACATGGCGGGGCTTTTGTTTTTCAGCAGCCGATCATCAAACCATCGGGTCGCCAACGTGCAGGATCTTCATCCCGTTGGTGCCGCCGGTGGTGTGGTAGCTGTCGCCCTTGGTCAGGATGACCCAGTCGCCTTTTTCCACGACGCCGCGCTTGGTCAGTTCGTCGATGGCTTTCTGGCTGACTTCGTGCGGCTCCAGCGAAGCCGGGTCGAACGGAATCGTGTACACGCCACGGAACATCGCGGCGCGCGCCTGGGCTTCGCGGTGCGGGGTGAAGGCGTAGATCGGCACCGAGGAGCGGATGCGCGACATGATCAGCGGGGTGTAGCCACTTTCGGTCAGGGCGATGATCGCCTTCACGCCCGGGAAGTGGTTGGCGGTGTACATGGTCGCCAGCGCGATGCTTTCGTCGCAGCGGCTGAACTCCTTGCCGATGCGGTGGCTGGAGGTCTTGCCGGTCGGATGCTTTTCAGCGCCGATGCAGATACGTGCCATGGCCTGTACCGCTTCGAGCGGGTAGAGGCCGGCGGCGCTTTCGGCCGAGAGCATGACCGCGTCGGTGTAGTCCAGCACGGCGTTGGCTACGTCGGACACTTCGGCGCGGGTCGGCATCGGGTTCTGGATCATCGACTCCATCATCTGGGTCGCGACGATCACCGCTTTGTTGTGGCGGCGTGCGTGCAGGATGATCTTCTTCTGGATGCCCACCAGCTCGGCGTCGCCGATTTCCACGCCCAGGTCGCCACGGGCCACCATCACGGCGTCGGACGCCTTGATCAGGCCGTCGAGGGTTTCGTCGTCGGCCACGGCTTCGGCGCGTTCGATCTTGGCCACCAGCCAGGCGGTGCCGCCGGCTTCGTCGCGCAGTTGACGGGCGTATTCCATGTCTGCGGCGTCACGGGGGAAGGATACCGCCAGGTAGTCGACTTCCATTTCCGCGGCCAGCTTGATGTCGGCCTTGTCTTTCTCGGTCAGGGCCGGAGCGGTCAGGCCGCCACCGCGACGGTTGATGCCTTTATGGTCCGACAGCGGGCCGCCGATGGTCACGACGCAGTGCAGTTCGGTGGCGGTGGCGGTTTCGACGCGCATCACCACGCGGCCGTCGTCGAGCAGCAGCTCGTCGCCTACGCCGCAGTCCTTGACCAGGTCCGGGTAGTCGATGCCGACCACTTGCTGGTTGCCTTCGGTCAGCGGGTGGCTGGTGGAAAAGGTGAACTTGTCACCGATCTTCAATTCGATGCGCTTGTTGGCGAATTTGGCGATGCGGATCTTCGGGCCTTGCAGGTCGCCCAGCAGGGCAACGAAGCGGCCGTGCTTGGCGGCGAGGTCGCGCACCAGCTTGGCACGAGCCTTGTGCTCGTCGGGGGTGCCGTGGGAGAAGTTCAGGCGGGCAACGTCCAGGCCAGCCAGAATCAGCTGTTCGAGAACTTCCGGCGAGTTACTGGCCGGGCCAAGGGTAGCGACGATTTTGGTGCGACGGACGGACATGCAGGACTCCTCAAGTTCAAGCGCCAGCGAAGGCTACTATGGTCTTTGGGTGTAGTCATTGTTCAAGTGCACTACTTATTCGTTTCTTTTTCGAAATGAACATTCCTGAAAATTTTTGCGCCTCTAATTGCCGAACATCGCTTTTGTGGCGAGGGCGCTTGCTCCC
>NZ_JAOSHO010000763.1 GCF_025917275.1 Pseudomonas agronomica
CGGGAGCAAGCTCCCTCGCCACGTGGGTTCACCTGATACTCTTGCGCCAAACTCCACCCTTGAGGCCCCATGGCAATCCCCACGCGCCATTCACTCTTTCCCTTCTTGAGCTGGCTCCCACGGCAGACGCGCGCCACTGTCGGTCGCGACCTGGTGGTCGGCCTCAGCGGCGCGATCCTGGCGCTGCCGCAGTCCATCGCCTACGCCCTGATCGCCGGATTGCCGCCGGAATATGGGTTGTACGCGGCGATCGTGCCAGTGCTGATCGCCTGCCTGTGGGGTTCGTCGTGGCATTTGATCTGCGGTCCTACGGCGGCGATCTCCATCGTCCTATACGCCACAGTCAGTCCCCTGGCCGTGCCTGCGTCCCAGGACTACATCACGCTGATCCTGTTGCTGACGGTATTGGCGGGTATTTTCCAGTGGCTGCTCGGGTTGCTGCGGTTCGGGGCGCTGGTCAATTTTGTCTCGCACTCGGTGGTGCTGGGTTTCACCCTGGGCGCGGCGGTGGTCATTGCCTTGGGACAACTGCCGAATCTGCTGGGCCTGGACCTGCCAAACGAAGCCACGGCGTTGAAGAGCCTGCTCATGTTGTTCAGCCACATCGGGGCTGTGGATAAACCTTCATTGCTGCTGGGCTTGGGGACGCTGGCGGTGGGCATAACGCTCAAACGCTTGTTGCCGCGCTGGCCGAGCCTGTTGATAACGTTGGTCATCAGCAGTCTGGTGGTCTGGGCCTGGCCGGCGATGTTCGGGCATGTGGCGCTGGTCAGCGCCTTTACCGGGCGCTTGCCGCCGTTCACGCCGTTACCACTGGACCCGGAGCTGATCTTGCGTTTGCTGCCCGGTGCCGTGGCGGTGGGCATGCTCGGACTGGTGACCAGCCTGTCCATCGCTCGCTCGTTGTCGGTCCGCTCGGGGCAATTGCTCGATGCGAACCAGGAAGTCAGGGCGCAGGGCCTTTCCAATATAGTTGGAGGATTTTTCGCCGGGTCATTGTCAGCCGGTTCCTTCACCCGTTCCGGCCTCAGTTATGAGGCGGGCGCTGGCTCGCCGCTGGCCGGGGTCTTCTCGGCGCTGTGGGTGGCACTGTTTGCCGTGGCCGGCGCGAAACTGATTGCGCACATTCCGATTCCCGCCATGGCCGGTAGCATCCTGCTGATTGCCTGGGGCCTGGTGGATCATCGGGGCATCCGGGCGTTGTACCGGGTGAGTCGCTCCGAATTCCTGGTCATGGGGCTGACCTGCCTGGCAACGCTGCTGCTGGAACTGCAAACCGCGATCTACGCCGGCGTGCTGGCCTCGCTGTTTTTCTACCTCAAGCGCACCTCACAGCCTCGCGTGCACCATAGTCGCGAAGGCGAGGCGGACGTTTTGAGGGTGGGTGGCTCGATCTTTTTCGGTGCCAGTCATTATTTGCAGGTGCGTTTGCAACGTCTGCAGGCGCAGCGGGTGGTGATCGATGCCCAGCAGATCAACTTCATCGATTATTCCGGCGTGGAAATGCTCCATCAGGAAGCCCGGCGGTTGCGCGGCCAGGGGCGCAGCCTGACCTTGCGTGGGGCAAGGCCGCAGGTGGTGGAGGAGTTGTTGAAGTTGGAGGGATCGGACAAATGCCCGATCCGGTTTGAAGGCTGAATTGTTTTCCCTGTAGGAGCTGCCGAAGGCTGCGATCTTTTGATTTTGATCGTTCACTTGCGACTCAATTGTCTGGGGAAAGATCGCAGCC
>NZ_JAOSHO010000764.1 GCF_025917275.1 Pseudomonas agronomica
CGGCATGCTGGTGTGCGCCGCCGCTGGCGCGATCATCCTGCCGCCCAACAGTCGCTGGCTGTGGCGCCGGCTGGAACAGGACCTGCGCGAACAAGTGGTGTTTGCCATCAGCGGCAAGCTCAAGGGCCTGGCCTCGGGTTTCGAGAGCCGCAGCCGGGACTTGCTGCACCAGGCCTACGGACTGGCGGCGGGGCAGCCTCGGGTGCAGCGGGATCTGTTGCGCTGGATGTTCGTGGTGCTGGAGGTCGGCCACGCGATCATCGAGTTGCGCAAGGAGCAGGCGACGCTGCCGGTGCATCCGGCCTATGCCGAAAGCCAGCCATGGCGCCAGGCGATCCGCGTGATGGGGCGCGCGCTGGTGCGGCTGTTCCGCCAACCGAGCCAGAGCAATCTGGAGCGCGCACTCGTGGCGGTGGACCACGCCATCGGCCGCGTGCAGGCCACCGACGAGCCTTTCGCCCCGCACTTTGATACCTCGGCCCTGCGTCGGGTGAAAAGCTACCTGCACTTCATCCGCACCTCGTTGCTCGATCCGCAATCGCCCTTGGCGGCTTACACCACGCCGCCTCCCCAGGAACTTGAACATGCCCCGTGAAATCGCCTTCCACGGCGTTTACATGCCCACCATGACCCTGATGTTTTTCATCGCCGCCGGCCTGGCCTGGGCGTTGGACCGTTTCCTCTCGGGGTTGGACCTGTACCGTTTTTTCTGGCACCCGGCGCTGCTGCGCCTGAGCCTGTTCACCTGCCTGTTCGGCGCGCTGGCGCTGGCGGTCTACCGTTGAGATCGACACAATGAAAAAATTCTTCAGCCTGCTGGCGACGTTGCTGGTGCTGGCCTTGGCACTGTGGATCGGCCGTACGCTATGGGTGCATTACATGAACACACCCTGGACCCGCGATGGGCGGGTGCGGGCCGACATCATCAATGTCGCCGCCGACGTCAGCGGTGAGGTGGTCGAGGTGCCGGTGCGCGACAACCAGTCGGTGAAAAAGGGCGACCTGCTGATGCGCATCGATCCCGAGCATTACCGCATCGCGGTGAAACAGGCGCGCGCCCTTGTCGCATCGCGCAAGGCCACCTGGGAAATGCGCAAGGTCAATGCCCACCGGCGTGCCGACCTGGACAGCCTGGTGATTTCCCGGGAGAACCGTGACGACGCCAGCAACATCGCCGACTCGGCCCTGGCCGATTACCAGCAGGCCCAGGCGCAACTGGAGGCGGCCGAACTGAACCTGGCCCGCACCGAGGTTCGCGCGGCGGTGGACGGCTACGTCACTAACCTCAACGTGCACCGTGGCGACTACGCGCGGATCGGCGAGGCAAAAATGGCGGTGGTGGACATGAATTCGTTCTGGGTCTACGGCTTCTTCGAAGAAACCAAGTTGCCCAAGGTGCGGGTAGGCGATTCGGCGCAGTTGCAGCTGATGAGCGGTGAGGTGCTCAAGGGCCATGTGGAAAGTATTTCCCGAGGGATCTACGACCGCGACAACCCCGAGAGCCGCGAATTGATCGCCGATGTGAACCCGACGTTCAACTGGGTCCGCCTGGCCCAGCGGGTGCCGGTGCGCATTCACCTGGACGAGGTCCCGGACGGGGTGCTGCTGGCGGCGGGGATGACCTGTACGGTGGTGGTCGAACCCGCCAAGCGTTGAACCGCTATTTGAGTGGTCACAAAAATGATGGTCACCATCAGTCCCCTGTGGGAGCGAGCTTGCTCGCGA
>NZ_JAOSHO010000765.1 GCF_025917275.1 Pseudomonas agronomica
GCGAGCAAGCTCGCTCCCACAAGCGCGCGTATCGCCAGCTTTGTGTCAGGCGCTGAACTGCTTGATCCAATCAAGGCCTGCCACGGTAGAGCCGGTAGGACGGTATTCACACCCGACCCATCCTTGCCTTTGGTCACACCAGCCGGTGCGGCGAATTGGATCAATGGCAGGTTGTATTGAGCCAGATGATCAGCCAAAAGACTGGCGTCGAATTCATACGGCGAAGGGAATTCAACCGCACGAAAACCCGCCGTGGCTGCGGCTTCGATGCGTTGCAGAAATGGCACTTCATTGAACTGAAAACCGAGATGAGCGTTGAACTTGAGCATTGGGTAAATCATCCATCCTGGGAAAAAGAAATCATCCGTTTAGAACAGCTTGCGCAACGCCAGCACCGCCTGTCGGGCGTGAGGCACCGTTTGGATCAAGTTTTTCGCACGGTATCAGATACCTTGATAGCGCACGCGAAACCTGTTCAAAGCGGCCCCCACAATTGATCATCAGCCTCGCAGCATTTTGTACTACCAGTCCTTTGCAGGCGATGGACGCAATAGTGGCACTTCAGTAGCATTCACCCCATTTCATCGATCCCCTCAAGGATGACCCATGCTCGCCCTGCCTCGCTCCCCTGCCCCGTTGTTAGCATTGTCCGCGTTGTTTGTATTGCTCGGCGGTTGCAGCGTCCATGGCAGTTACCCCGACGCCATCGAACCAGACGCCGCCAAGTTGCGGTTCGTCGCCAATACCAGCAACGCCACGCTGGACTATTTCGACGCGGCCCATTGCGACGGGCAAACCACGGGCATTCTCAACAATATGCTGCTGAGCGATACCGCCCGGCGGGTGGGGATGAGCGTTCCGGCGCCCAAGGATGCCAGGGGTTATCTGGAGGTCAAGCTCAAGCCCGGTGAGCAGATTCATCTGCGTACCAACATGAACAGCGGTTATGCCGTGTGTGGCAAGGGCTTCAACTTTACGCCCGAGGCCAATGCCGAATACGAAGTGACGTTCAAGTCCGAGAAGAACTTCTGCCTGACTCAGCTGCAACGCTTGCAACGGGTCGACGGCAAGGACGTGCGCACGCCGATCCCGATCCTGAAAAACAACTATCCCGCCTGCGCCGGTCGCAATGCGCTGTTTCCCAAGATCTACCCGGACACCCCCCATCGCCTGGAGCTGATGAATCGAGTCATCGATAAAAGCCTGGTCGTTACGGTGAAGACGGATCCGGCCAAGGAAAAAATCGAGAGCTATTCGCCAGAGAAGCTGGACACGCTGATCAGCGAACGCAAGGCCAAGCTCGGCTTCGACCTGCCGGCTGACTACTGGACGCTCTACCGGGAAAACCTGAAGACGTTTGGCGATGACATGGCGCAAAACAAGGCGCACTCGATGGAACGCTTCAAGGAGGAATACCAGGCGCGTCTGCGGCAATTGAAGGACGAGCAGCTGGAACAGTGGGCGTTGCCTAAAACCGCCAATGCCAAGCCGGAGAAAGCCGAGGTCGACCTGGACGTCGCGATGATGGTGGAATATTTCCGGATCGGGAATGTGGTAACGGTCGAAGCGGTGGGTCATCACCTGGAGAGGATGGCGCTGATGGATGAGCGTTACGGGGTGTGCGCGCGGTACGCGGAGTGCTGGAAGCGCAACTAGCAGGAACGCGTTACCCGGCTGTACCGACGTCATCGCGAGCAAGCTCGCTCCCACA
>NZ_JAOSHO010000766.1 GCF_025917275.1 Pseudomonas agronomica
CGGGGATAAATCCCCTCGCCACAATTAATCTTCCACCGATCTCAAAAATGAAAAAGGGCGCCATTTCGGCGCCCTTCTTCAATTGGCGATGGATCAATTCTCCAGCGCGGGTTTCTGCTGCGCACCGTTGATAGGGATGCGCTTGGCTTTCGCCTCTTCCGGTACCACGCGCAACAGGTCGATGCTCAACAGACCGTTGCTCAGGCCGGCGGATTTGATCTCGATATGATCCGCCAACCGGAAGGACAGCTTGAATGCACGCTGGGCGATGCCCTGGTGCAGGAAGGTCACGCTGTCGTTGCTGGCCTCGCGCTTGCCGCCACTGATGGTCAGCACACCTTTTTCCACCTGCAGGTCCAGGTCTTCTTCCCTGAACCCGGCGGCGGCGACTACGATGCGGTATTCGTCATCGCCATGTTTTTCCACGTTGTAGGGTGGATAGCTGCTGCCCGGCTCGTTGCGCAGGGCGGTTTCGAACAGGTCGTTGAAACGATCGAAGCCCACCGAGGAACGGAACAGAGGGGCCAGCGAAAATGCAGTACTCATGGTTCAAATCTCCTGAAAGTTCAGCAAGGTTTTTTGTCTCCGCGACCCGGAATTCGGCATCGCGTACCCCTTATCTAGGGTCCGCCAAAAACTTTTCAAGAGCTTTTTTTGAAATTTTTTCAGGCCGCTTCGGTGCGCTGCACACCCAACAAATGGCCCACCGCGTCCAGGTCGGTTTCCCGTCGCACGGCACTGAACAGCTCAACCGCCTCAGGGTAGTTGCGGGTCAGCATGGCCAGCCATTGCTTCAAGCGACCCGGCGCCTGGCGTGGCGTCAGTTGCTCGACCACTTGCAGCCAGAAATCCTGGAGCATCGGTTGCAGGTCGGCCCAGGTCATCTCGATGATCTCCTCACCGGCCCGGGCGGCGGCGATCTGCCGGGCCAGGTCGGGACGGGACACCAGGCCACGGCCGAGCATGATGTCCTCGACACCGCTGATTTCACGGCACCGGCGCCAGTCCTCGACGCTCCAGATATCGCCATTGGCGAACACCGGCACCTTGACCACGTCCTGGACGCGGGGAATCCACTCCCAGTGGGCCGGTGGCTTGTAGCCGTCGACCTTGGTCCGCGCATGCACGACGATGTGCGCCGCGCCGCCTTCGGCCAAGGCCGTGGCGCAGACCAGCGCGCCGTCCGGACTGTCGAAGCCGAGGCGCATCTTCGCTGTAACCGGAATGTGCTTGGGCACCGCGCGCCGTACGTGCTCGACAATTTCGTTGAGCAGCTCAGGCTCCTTGAGCAACACCGCCCCGCCCCGGGATTTGTTCACGGTCTTGGCCGGGCAGCCGAAATTCAAATCGATCACCTCGGAACCCAGCTCACAGGCCAGCGCCGCGTTTTCCGCCAGGCACACCGGGTCGGAGCCCAGCAATTGTACCCGCAGGGGCACGCCCGCAGCGGTCCGGGCACCGGTCAGCAGTTCAGGGCCGAGCTTATGGAAATAGGCCGGTGTGAGCAGACGGTCGTTGACGCGGATGAACTCGGTGACGCACCAGTCGATGCCGCCAACACGGGTCAGGACGTCCCGCAGGATGTTGTCGACCAACCCCTCCATGGGTGCCAGGGCAATTTGCATGGAAACACACACTCGAACGAAAAAACGTGGGGCAGTTTAGCGGATTTTGCTCACAACATCGGAATTCACCACCAAAACCC
>NZ_JAOSHO010000767.1 GCF_025917275.1 Pseudomonas agronomica
CGCGAGCAAGCTCGCTCCCACAGTAGTTTTGGGTGGTCATAAAAATCTGTCACACCCACTTCACACGGCCATGCTTAAGTTTTCCCATTTCAAGGAGAACACCATGAGCGAATTCGACCTGGGCCGTCGCCGTGTGATGCAAGCCGTAGGCGCTGGTTTATTGCTGCCCGGGCTGGCCCCGGCGGTGATCGCTTCGGTCAAGGACCGGCCCGTGCTGACCGAAGGCGTGCAATCGGGCGACTTGCAGGGCGATCGCGCGATGATCTGGAGTCGCAGCGACCGTCCGGCGCGGATGGTGGTGGAGTGGGACACCCGCAGCCAGTTCTCCAACCCCCGGCGCTTTGTCTCGGCGCTGGCCGACAGCCGCAGCGATTTCACCGCCCGGGTCGAGCTCACCGGCCTGCCGCCCGACCAGGCGATTTTCTACCGCGTGCATTTCGAAGACGCCCAGAGCGGCGTGGCCAGCGAGCCCTGGCTCGGTCATCTACGCAGCGTGCCGCAATTCAAGCGCAACATTCGTTTTGTCTGGAGCGGCGACACCGTCGGCCAGGGCTTCGGTATCAACCCGGACATCGGCGGCATGCGCATCTACGAAGCCATGCGCCTGCGCCTGCCGGATTTCTTTATCCACAGCGGCGATACGATCTACGCCGACGGCCCCGTACCGGCGCAAATCATCACCGAGGGCGGTCGCATCTGGCGCAACCTCACCACCGAAGCCAAGAGCAAGGTCGCCGAGACGCTGGACGAATATCGGGGCAACTATCGCTACAACCTGATGGATGAAAACGTGCGTCGCTTCAATGCCGAAGTTCCGCAGATCTGGCAGTGGGACGACCACGAAGTGGTCAACAACTGGTCGCCGGGCAAACAACTGGACGAGCGCTACCAGACCAAGGACATCCACAGCCTGGTCGGTCGTGCACGGCAAGCCTGGTTGGAATACGCGCCCATGCGCCTGCAAAAGGCCGATGGCGGAGGACGCATCTACCGCAAGCTCGGCTACGGGCCGATGCTGGATGTGTTCGTGCTGGACATGCGCAGCTACCGCGAAGCCAACGACGCCAACCTCGGCGCGGCGAAACCGTTTCTTGGCCGTGAACAGTTGGATTGGCTCAAGCGCGAGCTGAAGCAATCCCGCGCCCAGTGGAAAGTCATCGCCGCCGACATGCCCATCGGCCTGGGTGTGCCGGATGGCGAGGTCAGCCCGGGCGTGCCACGCTGGGAAGCGGTCGCCAACGGTGACCCGGGCGAGGCCCAGGGCCGTGAAGTGGAGATCGCCGAACTGCTCGGTTACCTGCGCAAGCATCAGGTGCGCAATTACGTCTGGCTGACCGCCGATGTCCACTATTGCGCCGCCCATCACTACCACCCCGAACAGGCCGCGTTCCAGGATTTCGAACCGTTCTGGGAATTCGTCGCCGGACCGCTGAACGCCGGCAGTTTCGGGCCCAATGCCCTGGACAAGACCTTCGGTCCCGAGGTGGTGTTCCAGAAAGCCCCACCGGCCCAGAACACCTCGCCGTTTGCCGGCTATCAGTTCTTTGGCGAGGTGAACATCGACGGGCAGAGCGGGGAAATGAGCGTAGTGCTGCGGGACCTGGAAGGCGTGGCGGTGTTCGAGAAGAAGTTGCAGCCGGTGTGAGCCCTGAAGCTCAACACAGAACCCATGTGGGAGCGAGCTTGCTCGCGA
>NZ_JAOSHO010000768.1 GCF_025917275.1 Pseudomonas agronomica
TCGCGAGCAAGCTCGCTCCCACAGGGTTTCGGCTTATCTCACAGCCCCGCGCAACTCCCCCACCAGCGCTTGCAGCTTCGCCGGCTCAGCCGCCTCGACCGCCACCGCCGTCCCCGCCACCAGCGTCACCCGCGACCAGAACCGGCGGAACATCCCTTTACTCGGATCGCGACTGAAGAAACTCCCCCACAACCCTTGCAACGCCAGCGGAATCACCGGCACCGGGGTTTCCTGGAGGATGCGCGTCAAGCCACTCTTGAACTCATTGATCTCACCGTCAGCGGTCAGTTTTCCTTCAGGGAAAATGCACACCAGCTCTCCGTCCTTCAGGTACTGAGCGATGCGGCTGAAGGCTTTTTCGTAGATGTGAATATCTTCCTGGCGCCCGGCAATCGGAATCGTCCCAGCAGTGCGGAAGATAAAGTTCAGCACCGGCAGGTTGTAGATCTTGTAGTACATGACAAAGCGAATCGGCCGACGCACCGCGCCGCCAATCAACAAGGCATCGACAAACGACACGTGATTGCACACCAGCAGCGCGGCGCCTTCGTCAGGAATCACGTCCAGGTTGCGATGCTCCACGCGGTACATGGAGTGGCTGAGCAGCCAGATCATGAAACGCATGCTGAACTCGGGGACGATCTTGAAGATGTAGGCGTTGACGCCAATGTTCAGCAGCGACACCACCAGGAACAGCTGCGGAATCGACAACTTGGCCAGGCTCAGCAGGACGATGGAGACGATCGCCGAGACCACCATGAACAAAGCGTTGAGAATGTTGTTGGCGGCAATGACCCGCGCCCGTTCGTTTTCGACGGTACGTGACTGGATCAGCGCGTACAGCGGTACGATGTAGAAACCACCGAAGATCCCCAGGCCAAGAATATCGATCAGCACCAGCCAGGCGTGGCCGAACCCGAGAATCTGCAGCCAGCCGTGGCCGTCGACGCTGTCGGGGATCCCACCGGAATGCCACCACAGCAGCAGGCCGAACACGGTCAGCCCGAACGAGCCGAACGGCACCAGGCCGATCTCGACTTTGCGCCCCGACAGCTTTTCGCAGAGCATCGAGCCCAAGGCGATTCCCACCGAGAACACGGTAAGGATCAGGGTCACGACGGTTTCGTCGCCGTGCATCCACTCCTTGGCATAGGCGGGAATCTGCGTCAGGTAGATCGCCCCGACAAACCAGAACCAAGAATTGCCAACGATGGAACGGGATACCGCCGGCGTCTGCCCCAGGCCCAACTTCAGCGTTGCCCAGGACTGGCTGAAAATGTTCCAGTTCAAGCGCATCTGCGGCGAAGCGGCCGCTGCCCGTGGGATGCTGCGACTGGCCAGGTAGCCGGCCGCGGCAATGCCGACAATCGCCACTGACACGACCGGCGCGTAGTGCGCCGACGACATCATGATTCCTGCGCCGATGGTGCCGGCGAGGATCGCCAGGAATGTCCCCATCTCCACCAGGCCATTGCCGCCAACCAGTTCATCCTCGCGCAGGGCCTGCGGCAGAATCGAATACTTCACCGGCCCGAACAGCGCCGAGTGGGTGCCCATGGCAAACAGCGCCACCAGCATCAGCCACAGGTGATCGAACAGGAACCCCAACGCACCGACCACCATGATCGCGATCTCGCCCAGCTTGATCAGGCGAATCAACGCATCCTTGGCGAATTTTTCTCCAAACTG
>NZ_JAOSHO010000769.1 GCF_025917275.1 Pseudomonas agronomica
CTGGCCCCACGTGGGGTGCTCGGGCATGCTGAGCCCGGCCTGCTTGAAGAGATCGGTGCGGTAGTAGGTGACGGTGCTTTCGCCGTAAAAGGGCAGCGCGTAAAGGGTGTCGTTGACTGAAAGGCCCTGGCGCACCGAAGGAAATATGTCTTCCAGGTCATAGGCGGCGGGCAGGTTGGTCATCGGTTCGAGCCATTGCTTGGCGCCCCATAGCGGGGTTTCGTAGGTGCCGATGGTCAATACGTCGAATTGCCCGCCCTGGGTGGCGATATCGGTGGTCAGGCGTTGGCGCAGGACATTTTCTTCGAGCACCACCCAATTCAGCTTGATGTCCGGATGCTCGGCCTCGAATGCTTTCGAAAGCCTTTGCATGCGAATCATGTCGGCATTGTTGACGGTGGCAATGGTGATGGTTTCGGCGGCGTGGCCGGCCAGGGCGAAGGACAGCCCCGCAGACATGACGAGCGCCTTGCGCAGCATTTTCATGGGTTTCTCCAGAGCTGCGCCTGGGCGCAGGATTATTATTGTTGTAAAGCCATGGAGGCAGGACCGACCTGCCAGCCGTCAATGGCAAGCCGATTACATCAGCGCCGTCGAAGGCCGACAAATGCGAAAAGGATCGACTGCAGGTACTTTTTTAACCCTGGCGGGCATTGTTAAAAAAGTATCAGTGGCCGGTCGGTTCAAGGCTGGCGTACCGCCGTACGATCGACGTAAGGTGCCGGCTATAACGATAAAGAGGCGCGACATGCCTGATCACCGAACGCTCCTGTACGACCAGCGACCGGCCGAACTGGAAGTCATCCTGCCCGAGCCCGAACACAGCTTTCGCTGGTACGAGCATGACTATCCCTACGCGATGGCGCGCTGGAACCATCACCCGGAATTCGAGATTCACCTGATTCGCCACGGCAGCGGCAGGCTCCTGGCAGGTGACTACATCGGGCCCTTCGGCCCCGGCCATGTGGCGATGATCGGTCCGGATTTGCCCCACGACTGGATGGGGGACCTGGCGCCGGGCGAGTGCCTGGCTGGGCGCGACGTGGTATTGCAGTTCGACGGTGCCACGCTGATGTCGATGCGTCAGACGCTGCCGGAACTGGGTGATCTGCACAGGTTATTCGAGCGCGCCCGGCGAGGGCTGGCCTTCAGCGGCGACACCGCGCGTCAGGCGGCGTACCTGCTGGAAGCGATCGGACCCGCCCAGGGGCTGGCACGCCTGGCATTGTTTTTCGAACTGCTCGATACCCTTGGCCGTGCCAGCGAGCGCGAGGTCCAATGCCTGGCAAGCCCGTGCTATGCGCCTGCCCTGGACGCCCGCAGCTCGGCGCGCATCCAGAAAGCCTTCGAATACCTGCAAGCCGAGCTCACCGGCGACCTTCGAGTGTCGGTGATCGCCCGGCAACTGGGCATGAGCGAACCGGGCTTCTCACGATTCTTCAAACGCATCACCGGTCACGGGTTCATCGACCTGATGCGCAAGCTCCGCGTCCAGCGCGCCTGCCGGTTGTTGTCACACAGTGACATGGCGGTGACCGACATCTGCTTTGAAGTCGGGTACAACAACCTGTCCAACTTCAATCGGCACTTTCGCATCGAAACGAACCAGACGCCCAGCGACTATCGCCGCAGCGTCATGGCGGCGGGCACGACGGACTGAGCCTCAACAAAATCCGTGGCGAGG
>NZ_JAOSHO010000077.1 GCF_025917275.1 Pseudomonas agronomica
TCCAGCAATTGGCGGCCCAGGCTCATGGCCCAGTCCACTTGCACCACGCCGGGCAAGACCGGCGCGGTGGGAAAGTGGCCGCTGAAATACGCCAGGTCGGGCGGCACCGTCAGGCGCAGGTTCCATTCGCCGTCGGTTTCAATCTGTTCAAGCACCTCGGGGGCTTTGGCTCGCGGTGCCATCAGCACGGCTTCGACTTCGGCCTGGGGCAGCTTGCCTTGTGCGTTCAGCGGAAGTTGCCGCAGCCAGCGCCAGCGTCGGGGCAGGGCCAAGGTTTCGCAATGCCCGCTCAGGTGTTGGCGCAGGGCTTGGGTCACGGCCCGCCGGCCCAGATTGCGCAAGGCGAGCAAGCCGGCTTCGCTGAGCACCAGCAAGGCACCGAGTGAGGCGCGATTCTCCTGCACGACACCCAACCGAGCTTCGCTGACCCATTCGTGGGCCGTCAGCGCCTGTTCCAGCATTGGCAGTGAGATGCGCTTTTCTTCGAGCTTGACGATGCGATCCAAGCGACCGAGCAATTCAAAACGCCCGTCTGCGCCGATCCGCACCGCGTCGGCGGTATGCTCAACATGACCGGCCGGCAGGTAAGGCGAGGCAATGAGCAGTGCACCGTCGCTGTCCTGGCTCAGCTCGACGCCGGCGAAGGGTTTCCACAAGTCGCCGCCCTGGCGCCAGGCGATGCCACCGGTTTCCGAGCTGCCGAAAATTTCCGTCGGCCATTGTCCCAGGCGCTGTTCGAGGCTCTGCGCCGCCTCGGCCGGCAAGGCGCCGCCGGAGGAAAAGACCCGGCGCACACTGCTCAGGGCCGGCCAGTCGAGATTGTCACCCATGCGCTTGAGCAATGCGGGGCTCGCAACCCAGGCGAACGCCGCGTGTTCGCGGCTGGCGCGCTGCATATCTTCCGGGAAGGGCAGTTGCCGACGAACAAAGGGGCGTCCGGCGCACAGCGGCCAGAGGACCCGGAACAACAACCCGTAGATGTGTTGGGCGGCGACGCTGCCGATCACGCAGGCCGGACCAAGGTCCGCGCCCCATAGTCGTTCCAGTGCCTGGACTTCGTTGCTCAACTGACGCAGGGTTTTCTCGATGCGCTTGGGCTCGCCACTGGAGCCGGAGGTGCACAGGCTCAGCCAGCAGTGATCGAGGTCCAGCTCGGCCGCTTCCAGCGGAGCCTGTCGCAGGTCACTGGCTCGGGTGTCGCCGGGCTGGTCGGTCAGCCACAGGTCGACGTCTTCCGACCAGCGCTGGCGCGTCTGGGCTTGCAGGTCGGCGGGCAGCAGCACGCGCACCCCGGCGCGCCAGGCCGCGAGCAGCGCGGTCGCCAGGTCGGCGGCGTCTTCGAGGTGCACCGCGATATGCCGCACGCCCCGGACCTGCAGGCCCGCAGCCAGGCACAGCGCGTCATCGCGCAGCTGTGCGTGATTCAACGCCGGCCCGACGGCTACAGCGCGGTCCGGCAGGTCCTCGAGCAACATCTGCTCAAGCGTTATCCAATTCATGGGCGGCCTCTTACCCGTTGTCGTATAAGCCATTCAATGGCAAACATCAGCCCCATCAATCCGTAGGAAATCAGGCCGGTGTACAACATCCACCAGCTCAGCGGCGCCCAGAGGGTCAGGGCGGCGGCGAGCAAACCGTTACACAGGAAAAACACACTCCAGGCCACCGTGACCTGGCGGGTATACACCACCGCCTTGGCTGGCAACTGCGGTTCACGCAGGCGGGCCAGGCGTTCGACCATCGGCGGGCCGTATTTCAGGCTCAGGGTGAACAGGCCAAGCATGAACGCGCTGATCAACACCGGGTACCAGCGCAGCAGGAGCGGGCTGTCGAACACTGCAAGCAATACGCAGAAGATGATCGCCGTGACCGCCATCCAACGACTGCCGGTCCCGCCCTTGCCGAGCAATGCCCGGGCCAGCCACAGGCAGCCCAATAGCAACCCGAATTGCCATGGGGCAAAGTGCTCCATGCCGAAATACACCGCAAAGGGGTACAGCAGGCCCGCCAACAGCAGGCCAAGGCCAATCAGCCGGCTCATGCGGCCGGTTGGACCAGTCGATAGACCGCCTCGACCACATCATTGACGGTGCGCACCGACTTGAATTCTTCAGCGGCGATTTTCTTGCCGGTCTGGCGCTTGATGTGGTCGATCAAGTCCACCGCATCGATGCTGTCGATTTCCAGGTCCTGGTACAGGTTCGATTCCAGCGTCACACGCTCAGGGTCCAGTTCGAAGAGCTCGACCAGGGCATTGCGCAGGGTGTTGAAGATATCGTCACGAGTTTGCATGGTCGGTCTCAGGCGCTTTTTGCAGTGACGAAGGCCGCAAGGCTTGCCACGTTGCTGAAATGGTTACGGGTGTCCTTGGCGTCGGCATCGATCTTGATGCCATATTTCTTCTGGATCGCCAGGCCAAGCTCCAGGGCATCCACCGAGTCCAGGCCAAGGCCTTCGCCGAACAGGGTCTGATCGTCGCCGATGTCGTCGATACCGATGTCCTCCAGGCCGAGGGCGTCGATGATCAGCTGTTTGATGTCACGGTGCAGATCGCTCATCTTCGGCGAGCTCCTTGATGAAATAGTGATGCAGAAAATCGTTGAGCCGGCGTGACGCCTGCGGTGCAGGGCCCAGCGCGGCGAAAGCCTGTGGGTCTATATCGGCCCCAACGTGAAAACTGAAGTGCACGCGGCGATGGGGAATGCGATACCAGGGTTCGGCCTTGGTCAGCGTGGTGGGGCTGACTTTGATCGTAACCGGCGTCAGCACCTTCGCCCCTCGCAACGCGATGGCCGCGGCACCTCGATGAAAGGCCGGCGCGTGGCCTGGCTGGGTGCGCGTGCCCTCGGGAAAGACAATCAGGCATTGGCCGTCCCGCAGGGCGTCGCTGGCGGCGTCGAGCATGTCCATGCTGCCGTCATTGCTGATGTATTGGGTCGAACGCAGCGGGCCACGGGTAAAAGGGTTGTCCCACAGGCTTTGCTTGACCACGCAGTTGGCGTCGCGAACCAGCCCGATCAGGAAGACCACGTCGATCAACGAAGGATGATTGGCGATGATCATTTGCCCCGGACGGCCGAGCTTCTCCGCGCCATCGATCTGATAGGTCAGCACGCCGGTACGGGCCATGAACCGGATAAAGAACCAGAACAGGCGACCAACCGTGCGGCGAGCCCGCTGGCGACGAGTCTGTGGATCGGCGGGCAACGCGTTGAGCAGGGGAAACACCAGCAACCGCAGGCACAGCCCGCCCAACCCGAAGAGGGCGAAGCTTGCAGCGGTCGCGAACAGGCGCCAGTGATAGGCGTCGCGATGTCTACCGCTCATCGGTTGCGTTGCCAGGTCCATACACGATTCTTCCAGGCATGTTGGCAGGTGGTGTCGTTGCTCAGCAGGGTACGCAATAGATCCAGGGCGTGGGGCCAGTTGCCGCCGGGTGTCGGTGTTGGTGCGCTGGACAGGTCCAGCTGCCAGTCGTCGCCGCACGTCAGCAACAATCCCACCGCATAGGGAAACGGTACGTCGTCGACCCAGGGGGCATAGACCTGGGGTGGTTGTTCTTCGGTGATGACCAGCAGCACTGCTGGGGCACCTTCATTCAACAGTGCGACGGCTTCCAGCATGCCGTGCTCCAGGCCGTCACCGGTGGCAGCCAGGGCGGTCATCTCGCTGGTTTCGCCGCGCATGATCGACCACAGGCCGATGACCGCGTTGTGCACCGACAGGCTGAATTGGGTCGGAGACAAGGGTTGGTCGGCGGCCAGGTCCTTGAGAATCTCAAAAGTGCGCGGGGTTTCGCCGTGACGGGAAATAAAGACCAACGGTAGGTCCGGTCGTCCCTCGGCCAGTGGCCAGGCGACACTGAAGGCCATGCGCGCCAGGCGGCTCAGGCGTCGGCGCTGCATGGCGGGCAGGAACGACACGTCAGGGGCCGCGTCGCTAGTGGGCAGCGCGACCGGTTGTCGGCTCCACGCCTGCCAATCGTCCACGCTTTCGAGCCCAGGGGCCCATGCGCGCCATTGGGCGATATTGAAATTGATCACAGACTCATCCCACCCCTGCGGGCTTTTATTGTCACGGTTCAGTGGTTTGACCCGCGTCCAACCCTGCATGGCCTTGCGACCCAAGTGGCGCGCATTATCCCGGTGCGGTTGGCTTGTAGCAAATACTGGTTACATTTTGTCCGGGTAAATTCGTCGGTTGGTCAGGCCCGGCTCCGGCACGCACATTGTCTCGATTGTGACGATTGTGTCTGTCAGTTACTTCCGGCAATCGCTGGGGGAATTGACGCTTGGTTGTCTGAAAAAGCCACCAATGCGGTAATCCATCGGTGTGCAAGGTAGCGAAGCGGTGTCTTGGGCTACTACACTCGGTCATCTTTGATACACGGAGGTTTTGACATGCGGCGTGTGGTGTTCAATCAGAAGGGTGGCGTGGGCAAGTCCAGCATCGCCTGCAATCTGGCGGCCGTGAGCGCCAGCGAGGGTTATCGCACGCTATTGATCGACCTGGACGCCCAGGCCAATTCCACTCAATACCTGACCGGCCTGACGGGCGACGACATTCCCATGGGCATCGCCGATTTTTTCAAGCAGACCCTCTCATCCGGGCCTTTCTCGAAAAAGAACAAGGTCGATATCTATGAAACGCCTTTCGACAACCTGCACGTCATCACCGCCACGGCGGAACTGACGGACCTGCAGCCCAAGCTCGAGGCGAAACACAAGATCAACAAGCTGCGCAAGCTGCTCGAAGAGCTGGACGAGGATTATGACCGGATTTACCTGGACACCCCGCCAGCGTTGAATTTCTATGCGGTTTCGGCGTTGATTGCGGCTGATCGTGTATTGATTCCTTTCGATTGCGACAGTTTTTCGCGCCAGGCGTTGTATGGCCTGATGGCGGAAATCGAGGAGCTCAAGGACGACCATAACGAAGCGCTGGAAGTCGAAGGCATTGTCGTCAACCAGTTCCAGGCCCGCGCCAGCCTGCCGCAACAGATTCTCGATGAGTTGATCGCCGAAGGCTTGCCGGTGTTACCCGTGTACCTGACCAGCTCAGTGCGCATGCGTGAATCGCACCAGGCCAGCCTGCCACTGATTCACCTGGACCCACGGCATAAATTGACCCAGCAGTTCGTGGAGTTGCATAGCCTGCTGGAACAAGCTTGAAGCAAAAGATCGCAGCCTTCGGCAGCTCCTACGGGATGACGCTAACCCTGTAGGAGCTGCCGAAGGCTGCGATCTTTCCAATCTATTTCTTCAAATCCCCTGGCTGCGCAACCAACTCATCAACTGCGGCAACGGAAATGCCCCGCTCTGGCGCGCCACTTCCTGGCCATCCTTGAACAGGATGAGGCTGGGTATCGAGCGAATCCCCAATTGAGCCGACAACTGCTGATTGGCCTCGCTGTCGAGCTTTGCCAGCCGGCATTTGCCCGCCAACTGCGCGGCGGCCTGTTCGAACACCGGCGCGAAGGATTTGCACGGTCCGCACCAGTCCGCCCAGACGTCCACCAGCAACGGCAGGTCGCCCTTGATCTGGCTGGCGTAGTCGCCTTGCTTGAGTTCGAACGGCTTGTTCAACAGCACCTGGGCCTTGCAACGCCCGCACTTGGGCTGGTCGCCGAGGCGTTCGGCGGGGATGCGATTGAGTCCGTTGCAGTGGGGGCAGGGGATCAGCATCGGGTCAGTCTCCACGGAAAATCATTAGGCATGGATTGAACACTATATAGAAACCGCCACAAAACCTTGTGGGAGCGAGCTTGCTCGCGATAGCGCCCTGACAGTCGATGCAATATTGCTGACACACCGCCATCGCGAGCAAGCTCGCTCCCACAGGGGTATTGGTGTTGCTGATTATTTGCCGTTGGTCAGCGTGTTGTAGCTGGTCATCAGGTTGCGGTAGTCCGGGATGTGGTTGGAGAACAGGGTCGCCAGACCTTCCACGTCGTTGCGCCAGTCGCGGTGCAGTTCGCAGGCCAGGCCGAACCAGGTCATCAGTTGTGCACCCGACGAAGACATGCGGTCCCAAGCCGATTGGCGGGTCAGTTCGTTGAACGTGCCGGAGGCATCGGTGACCACGAACACTTCGAAACCTTCGGCCAGGGCCGACAGTGCCGGGAAGGCGACGCAGACTTCAGTCACGACGCCGGCGATGATCAGTTGTTTCTTGCCGGTGGCCTTGATCGCCTTGACGAAATCTTCGTTGTCCCAAGCGTTGATCTGACCAGGGCGAGCGATGTACGGAGCGTCCGGGAACAAGGTCTTGAGTTCTGGCATCAGCGGGCCGTTGGGGCCGGTTTCGAAGCTGGTGGTGAGGATGGTCGGCAGTTGGAAGTATTTCGCCAGGTCAGCCAGGGCCAGCACGTTGTTCTTGAAACGGTCCGGGTCGATGTCGCGTACCAGCGACAGCAGGCCAGCCTGGTGATCGACCAGCAGAACGGCGGCGTTATCTTTGTCGAGACGGTTGTAGGAAGTAGTCATGGCGTAGCCCTCATAAAGTTTTGGTTGCCGAAGGTTTCGGCGTGGTTAAGGTTTTTAATGCCGGTGCAGCGATTGATCGGTGACTCATCTGGCCGAAGCGCCGGTTTCAATCCGTGTTGCGTTTCGATGTGTGTAGATTAAAACTGGCACCTTTGATGCGCTAGACTGCGAAAATCAGCCTTAGCGTTCTATTTGGAGAACGATCATCGAAGATCTCAACACGCTGTACTACTTCACCCAAGTGGTTGAGCACCGTGGATTCGCTGCGGCGGGCCGGGCACTGGACATGCCCAAATCCAAGCTGAGCCGGCGTATTGCTCTGTTGGAGGAGCGGCTCGGGGTGCGTTTGCTTCATCGCACCAGCCGCCATTGCACGTTGACAGAGATTGGCCAGGCCTATTACCAGCGCTGCCTGGCGATGCGGGTCGAGGCCGAGAGCGCCGCCGAGGTGATCGAGCGCAACCGCTCCGAACCCCAGGGGCTGGTGCGCATCAGCTGCCCGACAGCGCTGCTCAACAGCTGGGTCGGGCCGATGCTGACTCGCTACATGCTCAAATATCCGCGGGTGGAGCTGTTCATCGAGAGCACCAACCGCCGGGTCGACCTGATCCATGAAGGTTTCGATATCGCCCTGCGGGTGCGCTTTCCGCCGCTGGAAAACACCGACATGGTCATGAAAGTGTTGAGCAACAGCACTCAATGCCTGGTGGGCAGCCCGGCATTTGTGCAGCATCTGTCTTCACCGGCGTCCCCGGCGGACCTCAACGGCTTGCCGAGCGTGCATTGGGGCGGTGCGCAGCGGGAATACCAGTGGGAATTGTTCGGACCGGACGGCGCCCGCGCATTGATCCGCCATGAACCACGCATGGTCACCGATGACCTGCTGGCCCTGCGTCATGCGGTGCTGGCAGGCGTTGGCGTCGCCCATTTGCCCAGCGTGGTGGTGCGCGAGGATATTGCGGCCGGACGGCTGGTGGAACTGGTACCGGGCTGGACGCCGAAGTGCGGGATCGTCCATGCGATCTTTGCTTCACGGCGCGGGTTGCTGCCGTCGGTGCGTACGTTGATTGATTTCCTGGCCGAGGAATTCAGTCACAGTGATATGGCGTAGGGGCTGGGCGTTGCCTTCTCCGGGTTGCCATTCATCAGGTGCGCCGCACTGTAGGCGCGCGGCGCCCTCAAAAGCCATACCTGTTCACAACCAGGAGGTCCCATGAGCAACCCTCAAGACCCAACCACCCCCCAGGCACTGGACAACCCCAACGACGACGGCTTTGTCCTCGGCACCGCCGGCCGCGACGAAGACCCCAACGCGGCCCCGGCCTATGCCACCGACAGTCGCCATGATCGCGATGAATTGACCCCGGAAGACGCCCGCGGCATGCCCGGTTATCCGGAGGAGAAACCGCCGAAAGAGCCGGCTGGCGAAGAAGCGGAATCAGGGATCGAGACGCCCGAACAGGGGAATGATAAGGCGGGGTAAGCACATGGCTCATACCTGCTCACATTTCTTCCAAGGGGCTGGAGCTTTCGGCGACTAGGCTGAAATTCTGCAATATCAATCCGTCTATCTGACTGGCGCTATCGCAATTTGCTATGCGCCAGTTTTGTGTTTAATTTGCTCATAGCAAAATGCGATAAGGACGTTGCATGCATGTGATCACTGAGAAGCGCATTTGGGAGGCCAAGGAGAAATGGCCACATTCCGCGAATGCGTTGGATCAATGGTATCGGCTGATCAGGCGCAACAGCCCGGCTGATTTCGCAGCGATGAAATCCATATTTCCGGCAACTGATAAGGTCGGTCCGCTACACGTGTTTGACATCGGAGGAAACAAGTTGCGGCTGATAGCGGTGATTCGATACCGACCCCAACGCCTCTATATCAAATGCGTGCTCGACCATCGGGAATACGATAGAGGCAAGTGGAAGGAGTAAAAGGATGAGTGCACTGATAGAACAAGTCGCTGCCCATTGGGAGTTCGTATCGCCTCTTCTGCGCAAGCCCAGGAGTGAGGAAGATTACGATCGCCTGGCCGGCGCCCTTGATGAACTGTTGGAACTGGTCGGCGAAGACGAAGCACACCCGCTCATGAGCCTGGTCGACATTATCGGCGAATGGATCGAAGCCTGGGATCAGCAACACCGGCCGATGCCCAAGGTCAGTGGCGTAGAGGCGCTTCGTTACCTGATGCGTGAGCACGGTTTGAGCCAGAGCGATTTGCCGGGTATAGGCGCGCAGTCGGTGGTATCAGAAGTGCTGAGCGGTAAGCGCCAGCTGAATTTAAGGCAGATTCGCTGGTTGGCAGAACGCTTTGGCGTATCGTTTGAAACCTTTATTTAATGGCCTGGCGCGCTATTTGTGTTGTGACGAGGGAGCTTGCTTCCCTGAGCTGCCGAAGGCTGCGATCTTTTGATCTTTCGCTTGAGACTCAAGTGTCTGGGGAAAGATCGCAGCCTCGTTGCGCTCGGCAGCTCCTACACAGCTTCTACAGGCCCAGCGGGAGTAAGCTCCCTCGCCGCCGGGTCATGTATTTGGTTGGAAGGTTACGATGAGCAACTGATCTCCAGATGCTTGCCCCACTCCGGCGGTCGCTCGGCGTAGCTGTCCATCCCCGGTTGTTCTTCAAACGGGTTGCTCAGCACGGTGTGCAGGCGGCGGACTTCTTCGTAGTCGCCTGCCTCGGCGGCGTCGATGGCTTTTTGTGCCAGGTAATTGCGCAGCACGTAGAGCGGATTGACCGCGTGCATGCGAGCGCGGCGCTGGTCTTGATCGACAGGGCCTTCACGGTTGACCCGGGCAACGTACAGCTCGGCCCAGGCGTCGAAGCCCTTCAGGTCGACGAAGTCATCGCGCAAGGTGGCGACGGCTTGTTCCGGCGATTGCTCGCCCAGGCGGCGGAAGAACAGGCTGTAGTCGACGCCGCTGTTCTGCATCAGTTGCAGCAGGCGTTCCACCAGTTTCTGGTCCTCCTCTTCGGCGACGGTCAGGCCGAGGCGGCGGCGCATCAGGTCCAGGTAATGGGCCTGGTACAGCGGCAAGTACAAACCGAGCGTCTCGCGCAGGGCTTCGACACTGATGAAAGGCGTCAGGGCCTGGGCCAGGGCGCTGAGGTTCCACTGCCCGATGGGCACTTGGTTGCTGAACGAGTAGCGGCCCTGGTCATCGGAGTGGTTGCAGATGAAGTGGGCGTCGAAGTCGTCGAGGAAGGCGAACGGCCCGAAGTCGAAAGTGATACCCAGGATCGACATGTTGTCGGTGTTCATCACGCCGTGGCAGAAACCGTAGGCCTGCCACTTGGCAATCAGCTCGGCGTTGCGCTCGACGATTTCACGGTACATCGCCAGGTACGGTTCCGGCTGCTCCCGGCATTCGGCGAAGTGCAGGTTCAGGACATGCTCGGCCAGGGTGGCCTGCAGTTCCGGCTTCTTGGTGTAGTAGAAATATTCGAAATGCCCGAAGCGCACATGGCTCGGCGCCAGGCGCAGCACCATGGCGGCACGCTCCTGTTTTTCCCGCCACACCGGCGTGTCGGAGCCGATCACGCACAACGCGCGCGTCGTAGGGATCCCCAGTGCATGCAGGGCTTCGGAGGCGAGGAATTCGCGGATCGAAGAGCGCAGCACCGCGCGTCCGTCGCCCATCCGCGAGAATGGCGTCTGGCCGGCACCCTTGAGGTGCAGGTCCCAATGCTCGCCGGCCTCGTTGTACACCTCGCCGAGTAGCAACCCGCGGCCATCGCCCAATTGCGGGTTGTAATGACCAAACTGGTGACCCGAATACACCATCGCCCGAGGCTCGGTTTCGGCCCATAGCTTATGGCCGCCGAAGATTTCGGCGAACAGCGGTGTCTCGGCTTCTGCTGGCTCCAAGTCGAGCAGCGCCATGGCCGCCGGGCTGGCGACCACCAAACGCGGGTTGTCGATGGGTTCGGGCAGCACGTGGGCCGAGAAACCGTCGCCCAGGCGGGCGAAACGGTTATCGAAGGTCAGCGTTTCCAGCGTTTTCATGGCCGTCTCCGGCGGGACGCCCGCAGGCTCCCCGTTATCAGTCGAGCGCGTCCTGCGGCGGCTCGGGCACCGGCTTGATGCTGGCGACCGCCGAAGGTACGGGCGTGATGGTCTTTTTCTCGGGCTCGGTAGGCACCAGTTTGTATTCCTGGCCCTGGAGATTCTTCAGATAGATTTCCATCTGCCGGAAGGAGATGTTGATGTGCTCCTTCTTGAATTCCCGATTGATGAAGCGGTTGATCTCGTCCAGTACCGGGTTGCGGTCGCCGAGGTCGCGCACGTGCATGCGCAGCTCATGGTCCAGCGTGCTTTCACCGAAGTTCAGGAAGTAGACGATCGGCTCCGGCTCCTTCAAGACGCGCGGATTGTCACGCGCGGCCTTGAGCAGCAGCTCGCGGACCCGGTCCAGATCCGATCCGTAGTCCACGCCGAGTTTCAACGTGACCCGGGTGACGGTGTCGGTGAGCGACCAGTTGATCAACTGCCCGGTGATGAACGTCTTGTTCGGGACGATGATGTCCTTGCGGTCGAAGTCGGTGATGGTCGTCGCACGGATGCGGATCTTGCTCACCGTGCCCGACAGGTTGCCGATGGTGATGGTGTCGCCGATACGCACCGGACGCTCGAACAGGATCATGATGCCGGAGATGAAATTCGCGAAAATCTCCTGCATGCCGAAGCCCAGGCCCACCGACAGCGCGGCCACCAGCCATTGCAACTTGTCCCAGCTCACGCCGAGGGTGGACAGCGTGGTGACGAAACCGACGCCGGCGATCACATAGGACAGCAGCGTGGTGGTTGCGTAGGCGCTGCCCTGGGCCAGGTTCAGCTTCGACAGCACGAACACTTCCAGCAGGCCCGGCAGGTTGCGCGCCAGGGCGAAGGTGATGCCGATGATGATCAGCGCGCCGAGCATGTCGCCGATGCTGATGGGCACCATGCTCATGTTGACGCCGGTGCCGCTGGTGTATTCGTAGAGGGTGATATTGTCCAGGTATGAGAACACGCTGATCAGGTCCGACCAGACCCAGTACAGCGCGGCCATGAAGCCGCCCAGCAAGGCGAGGCGGATCAGGCGCAGGGACTGTTCGTTGACCTTTTCGATGTCCAGGGTCGGTTCCTCGACCACCGCTTCGCCGTCGCCGGCCTCCTTGGCGGCCTGGCGCTTGGCCAGGGCGCGCTGGTAGGCCAGGCGTCGCGCCGCGACCGACAGGCCACGGACGAACGTGGCCTCGATCACCAGCCAGAACATCAGCAAGTACAACGTGTTGATCAAGCGGTCGCTGAGCTTCAGCGCGGTGTAGTAGTAGCCGAAGCAGACGGCGACGAACAGGGCGATCGGCAGCGCGGTGAACAGCACGCCGACGGCCTTGCGGAACAGGGAGGTGTTCTGGTGCGTCGGGCTGCTGAGCAGCAGTCGGCTGAGCAGCCAGGCCATCGAGGCGTAGCAGGTCAGCACCACCGGCATGCCGAGCACGTCGTCGGCCAGGGCGGATGGCTGCAACTCCGCCACGGCCACCACGGCCACCAAGGCCAGGACCACCAGCCCGAGTCGACGGATCCAGCCCTGGAGGAATTCCACCTGGGGTTTTTCCCAGCGGAAATGCAGTTCCGCCACACCACCCGGGGAGAGGATTCGATAGGCGGTATAGAACACCAGCCAGGCTTGCCCGATCTGCAGCAACGCCGCGCCGAGGTTGGTGTTCTGGCCGCGGGCGTCAATCTGCAAGGCGTAGCCGCACAAGGCCAGCGCCAGGGCCACCGGCATCGCCAGCAGGATGTTGATCAGGATCGCCTGGGGCGTGTGCCATTGGCTGTCGCGCTTGAAGTGGCCGACATCCTGGTGAACCTTGTTCAGGCGCGCATAGAGATTCTTGCGGCGCCACTGCAGCGCGCCGATCAACAGCGCCAGGGGCAGGAACAGCAGCGGCCGCTGGGTCAGGCCATCGGCCAGTTCGCTGAGGCTCGAGGCCCAGGGCAGCGAGTCGACCTGTTTTTCCAGGCGGGCCGGCACGGCACGCATCCACTCGAAATCCAGCGGTTTGTTGCTGGGAATCCAGAACATTTGTTCTTCAAGGGTGGCCCGCAGGCCCTGGGCAGTGCTGAGCAATTGTTTTTGGTTGAGCTGCAACGTGATGGATTCGTTGAGCACCGCGCTCAGTTCGCGGTTCAGGCGATCCAGCAGGTCGACCCGGGTCAGAGCCAGTTCGAGCAAGGCCTTGCGCAGTTGCGGAGTGGCTTGTTCCGATGGCTGGGACGCCAGCAGGCTGTCGACGTAAGCCCCCGGATTGTTCAGCAGCTCGCGTTGCTGGCTGACTTCGAATTGATACAGGCGAATGTCGGCGATCTGGTCGGCCAGGTTCTGGTCCAGCTTCAGGCGCGGCAAGGTTTGGCGCTGCTTGTAGAGAATCTTGGAGAGCAGCAGGCTGCCCTTGAGCACGCTGATCTGCTCGTCCAGCGCGGCATCGGTCTGGGTGACACTGTCCAGCAATTGCTTGGTCTGCAGGTTCTGCTGGGTGACTTCATTGAGCCGGTCGGTGCTTTTGAGCAGGTAGTCGGAGAGCTTCAGGTTGTTCGCGCTTTCGGTCGCCAGCAGGCTGCTGCCGCCGGCCTTCTGCGCTTCGATGGATTGCTGCGTCACCGTTTCCTGGGACTGGGCCAGGCGTTTCTGGTTGATCAGGTTCTGCAGGTCCTGGATTTCCTGCTCCATGCGATCGATCTTTTCGCTCAGCAGGTCGTGCTGGCCGTTGCCCAGATCTTGCAGCTGGCTGTTGCCCGCCAGTTCCTGGCGACGCAAGGGGATCAGCGCGTTGAGTGCCGCCAGCTCAGCGTTGAGTTGGTCGCGTTGCTCGGCACTCAGCGCCTTGCCCCCGTCCCGCCCGGCCTTGAGGATGGCGTTGATCTGCTGGATTCGGGTCTGGCTGCTGGCGATTTCCGCCTGTGCGCGCTCGGGGCGGGTCTGGGCGGTGATGACCAGGCTGTTGGCGTCGGCCAGGGCTTTTTGCAGATCGCTCTGCTGGGTGGAGCGCTCCGTCAGCATCTGTTCAAGCTGGGGAATCGGCAGGTTGGCGTAGCGTTGCGCCACCGGCACCACATTGGTGTTCTTGAGCCGTGCCAGCTCGCGCTGGTTCTCGATGTTCTGCTTGGGTGCGTTGGCCAACTGTTGCTTGAGGGCCACCAGCTTCTGTTCGTAGTCAGCCTTGTTGCTGAGCTGGGTCAGGGTGTTCTGCAGGACGGCCTGCAGGGCTTTCTGGTCGGCCTCCGGCAGTTTGCGATCAGCGATCTTGTCCAGGCTGGCCTGGACCGAATCGCTGCTAGGCGGTTCAGCGGCGTGCACCGTGCAGATGGAAAGACTCAAGCCCAGCAGGGCGACGGCAAGAAGGGAGCGCAGGGTAGGCATAGAGACCGGTCAAGCAAGTGGGAATGGGGAGCAGTTTAGAGGAACAAGCCGGGACCCGGGCGACTTCCTTCGGGGAATCTGACGCCCACTTTGCCGATCTTGTTCCCGTCCATGACCGCGACGGTCCACAGGGTGTTGTTCCAGTCCACCTGGTCGCCGACTACTGGCGCACCGCCCACTTTCTGGGCAATAAAACGGCCCAGGGTCATGTCCGGGTCGATGCCGTCCAGCTTCAACCCGTAGAGGGCTGCGACCGCGGCCAGCTGGGCGTCTCCTTCGAGCACGAAGTCGCCGAAGAAGCGCAAATCCAGGCCCCGTTGCGGTGCCTGGCTGAACAGTTTTCCAAGGGCTGGCAAGTCGTGTTCATGGCCGATAACACACAGCAAATCATCGACTTCCAACACCGTACTACCCGACGGATGGAGCAGTTGCTGGCCACGAAACAGGGCCGCGATGCGCGTTCCGTCGGGCATTTTCAGGTCCCGCAACGGTGAGCCGATGCACCATTTCTCGGCACCGAGGCGATAAATGAACAGTTCCCACTCGCTGGTGACATGGACTTCCAGCGCCGCCCGGGAAATCGGCAGAGGCTCCGGCGGGACCGTTACATGCAACAGCTTGGCGACCCACGGCAGGCTCGTCCCCTGCACCAGCAGCGAGACCAGCACGATAAAGAATGCCAGGTTGAAATAAAGCTGCGCGTGGGGTAAACCGGCCATCAGCGGGAACACCGCAAGAATGATCGGCACCGCGCCACGCAGGCCGACCCAGGAAATGAAGGCTTTTTCACGACCGTGGAACGCCTTGAACGGCAACAGCCCGACCATGACCGACAGCGGACGGGCGAACAGGATCATCCACAAGGCCAGGCCGAGGGCGGGCAGCGCGATGGGCAACAGGTCATGGGGCGTGACCAGCAGGCCCAGCACCAGGAACATGCCGATCTGCGCCAGCCACGCCATGCCATCGAGCATGTGAAGGATGCCGTGGCGGCTGCGCACCGGGCGGTTGCCCAGCACCAGGCCGCAGAGGTAAACCGCCAGGAAGCCACTGCCATGCAGGGCGTTGGTCAGGGCGAACACCGCCAGGCCGCCGCTGATGACCAGGATCGGATAAAGACCGTTGGCCAGGTTGATGCGGTTGACCAACTGCAACATCAACCAACCACCGCCCAGGCCGAGCAGCGCACCGATACCGAACTCGCGCACCAGATGCCCCAGCAGGCTCCAGTGCAGGCCGGTTTCACCGCTGGCAAGCATGCCGATCAGCGTGACGGTCAGGAACACCGCCATGGGGTCGTTGCTGCCTGACTCGATTTCCAGCGTGGCGCTGACCCGTTCGTTCAGGCCTTTGCCGCCGAGCAATGAGAACACCGCCGCGGCGTCGGTGGAGCCGACGATCGCGCCGATCAGCAAGCCCTGGATCAAGTTGAGATTGAACAGCCACGCCGCCGCCATGCCGGTCAGCCCTGTGGTGATCAACACACCCACCGTCGCCAGCGACAACGCCGGCCACAACGCCACGCGAAAGCTCGAGACCCGCGTGCGCAAGCCACCGTCCAGCAGGATGACCGCCAGTGCCAGGTTGCCGACCAGATAGGCCGTTGCGTAGTTGTCGAAAAGAATGCCAGCGCCGTCGACACCGGCGACCATGCCCACGGCCAGGATAATCACCAGGATTGGGATGCCCAGGCGGGAGGAAAGAGAACTCACCAGGATGCTCGCACCTACCAGCAACGCGCCGATCAAGAACAGGCTGTTGATGGTCGTCGCGGTCAAAGGCAGTACTCCAGGAATCTTGGGGGACGGGCACAAACTGACCATGCAGTCTGCGTGCCAGCGATTCTAACCTGTTGAAATGTGATGCTGTCAAAAAAGCTTTGGGCGGCTTCCCTTTCCCCTTTTGCCTGTTTGTCCGTTTCGCAGGAGATTGTGTTTTTAAATAGGGATTTTTCGTACATCGATATGGGAAACGGCTGATTGCGGCGAACAGCACAGCGTGAAAATCCAATGGTTGACTCCGGCAGACCAGCTCCCTAGTATCCGCCCGCTATTTTTGGACGCTACTTCCTGCTCGAGGGATCGAACATGTCTTTACCCGCCCTTTGGGCGAGGTTGTGCCTGGCTTTGCTGTTGCTGTGCCTTTCTCCGCTTTCCCCTGTTTACGCCGCGCCAACCCCCGGCGACACGGACCTGATCCGCGAA
>NZ_JAOSHO010000770.1 GCF_025917275.1 Pseudomonas agronomica
CACAGGAGGATAAAGGCGTGGCCGTTAGCGAACGCTGCTCTCGAAGCGGCTCGCCCCTGGCAATTCCAGCACCAGCTCATCGCCTGCATTCAGCGGGCCGACGCCCGCCGGAGTGCCGGTGAGAATCACGTCGCCGGCCTGCAGCGAGAAGCAGCCGGCCATGTATTGGATCATCGGCACGATGGGGTTGAGCATCAGGTTGCTGTTGCCGTCCTGGCGCACTTCACCATTGATGGTCAGGCGAACCGGGATGTCCGCCAGGTCGGCAAAGTTATCCTTCGAAACAAACGGGGCGATCACCGCCGCACCGTCGAAAGACTTGGCCACTTCCCACGGCAAGCCCTTGGCCTTGAGCTCGGCCTGCTTGTCCCGCAGGGTCAGGTCCAGGGCCGGGGCGAAGCCGGAGATGGCGTCCAGCACTTCTTCAGCGCTGGGCTTGGTGGAAAGCGGCTTGCCGATCAGCACGGCGATTTCGGCCTCATAGTGCACCGCGCCACGGTCGGCCGGGATGCTGAAGCCGCCTTCCAGCGGTACCACGCAACTGCCCGGCTTGATGAACAGCAAGGGTTCGGTGGGCACCGGGTTATCCAGTTCCTTTGCATGTTCGGCGTAGTTACGCCCAATACAGACTACTTTTCCCAGCGGGAAATGAATGCGCGTACCGTCGACATACTGGTGCTGATAGCTCATTACCGACTCCTGCCTTTCAGATTTCAGGTGTTTTATTGATCAAACCGCGAAAATCTTGCCCGGGTTCATGATGCCGTTCGGGTCGAACACGGCCTTCACGGCTTTCATGTATTCGATCTCCACTGGCGAACGACTATAGGTCAGGTAATCGCGCTTGGTCATGCCCACGCCATGTTCGGCGGAAATCGAACCGTTGTATTTTTCGACGGTTTCGAAGACCCATTTGTTCACGGTCGCGCATTTGGCGAAGAATTCATCCTTGCTCAGGTTTTCCGGCTTGAGGATGTTCAAGTGCAGGTTGCCATCGCCAATGTGGCCGAACCAGACGATTTCGAAGTCCGGGTAGTGTTCGCCGACGATCGCGTCGATTTCCCGCAAGAAGGCTGGCACTTTCGAAACGGTTACTGAGATGTCGTTCTTGTACGGCGTCCAGTGCGAGATGGTTTCGGAGATGTACTCGCGCAGCTTCCACAGGTTCTGCAGTTGGGTTTCACTCTGGCTCATCACGCCGTCCAGCACCCAGCCTTGCTCGACGCAGTGTTCGAAGGTTTCCAGCGCGTGGTTGGCAACTTCTTCGGTGGTGGCTTCGAATTCCAGCAGGGCGTAGAACGGGCAGTCGGTTTCGAACGGCGCGGGAACGTCGCCACGGCCGAGGACCTTGGCCAGGGCCTTGTCGGAGAAAAACTCGAAGGCGGTGAGGTCGAGCTTGCCCTGGAAGGCGTGCAATACCGGCATGATCGAGTCGAAGTCCGGCGTGCCGAGCACCATGGCAGTGAGGTTCTTCGGCGCGCGGTCCAGGCGCATGGTGGCTTCGACCACGAAGCCGAGGGTGCCTTCGGCGCCGATGAACAATTGCCGCAAATCGTAGCCGGTGGCGTTCTTGATCAGGTCCTTGTTGAGTTCCAGCACGTCACCCTTGCCGGTGACGACCTTCATGCCCGCCACCCAGTTGCGGGTCATGCCGTAGCGAATGACCTTGATTCCGCCGGC
>NZ_JAOSHO010000771.1 GCF_025917275.1 Pseudomonas agronomica
AGGGGTTCTCCAACAGTCACGAGTCTCATGTTAGAAAATCAAGGACTGTAATACCCCACCGCCACCAGGAAATGCCCCGCCTTCTTCAGATACGCGTGTTTGTTCTCAACCTTCCCCGTCACGGGATTTTTCCAGCGATACTCATATTCCCCCGAGTCCTGCTTGCCGATCATGGCCAGGATCGGCTCGCCCACAGGCTTGCCGTCCGGATCCTTGATCTTCGCGAAATCGGTATTGATCAACCGCAGGTTGGTGCCGTGCCCAACATAGCGACGGGTATCGAGGTCAACGACAAATACATACAAGTCGTCCTGAAGGTAGCCGCCCTTGAGCGAGTTGATCGCCGTCAGCGTGCTTTTCTCGTTCTTCAGCAAATCACCTGCCGCCTTGTCCAACAGCGCCCTGGCCTGTTCGGCGGAGGCCCTTGGCTGGTAGTAGCCGACCGCGAGGATCCGCTCGCCGACCCGCTGGAAATACACATGCTTGCGCTCGACCTTGCCGTCTGCCCAGTTCTGCCAACGATAATCAGCTTGCTGGATACCACTGGCCTCGGGGGTTTTCAGCGCCTCTTTGAAGGCCTTGCGCAAATCAGGTCCCAGCACCTCGGAAACGTCACGTCCGATCAGCGCTGACGAAGGACCGCCGCTGGCAAGCATTACGCCTTGGGTGTCGACTACGAACACGTAGCGGTCCTTGTCGACGAATTCGCCCTGGCGGCTGAACGTGGCGAACGCTTTGTCACCGTTGTCGTGGTAGTAGGCCAGGGCCTTTTCCAGCAATGCCCGGGCGGCCTGGCCGTCGTCCGGCGCGGCGGCCTGGGCCTGGACCAATATCAGCAGTGCGGCCAGCCCGGCCAGCCATCGAATAAACCCCATGCGCGCGCCCTCGTTCTTGTTGGTGTTTCAAGAGCGTAGACGGCGTGGGGTAAGTAGGAGCTGTCGAGTGCAACGAGGCTGCGATCTTTTCCCTGACAATCGAGTCTTGAGCGAAAGATCAAAAGATCGCAGCCTTCGGCAGCTCCTACGGGATTTGGCCCTGACCAGGAGCTACCAGGTTTATTGAGCCCGGTTGCTCAGCTGTTGTTGCAGGTACTGAATCTGCGATTGCAAAGTGTTGATGTTGCGGGTGACCTGGCCGCGGAACGCATCGAATTCGGCGGTGTTGCCCGAACGGTTGTCCTGCTGGCTCTTGAGCACGACCATGTCCTGCTCAAGGCGCTCGATGGCCGAGTTGGAAGTGGCTCGCTTCAGGGCCGTGATGTCGGCACCGATGCTCTTGAGCTGGGCATCCAGGGCACCACCCTCGCCTTGGTTCTTCAGGGCAGTCACTTCAGCCGTCAACGTCTTGAGCTGGGCTTGGAGTTCTTTATTGGCCGCCTGCAACTGGGCGGTGGCATTTTCTTGTGCATTGGCCTGGGTAATGATCTGGGCCAGTTCCTTGCCCAGGTCATCGGACGGACCGAACGCGCCTTGCTGCGGCTTGCTCACCTCCTGCAACCGGCTTTCGAATTGCCGACCCTGCTCCTGCAGCTTGTTGTCCAACTGTTTGATCTGCAGTTTCAAGGCTTCGCTGTCGCTCATGACATTCGACTGGCCGGCGACGACCTTGCCGGAAATGTCCTGCAAGCGCCCCGCCGCATCCTCGCTGATCCGGGCGAAGCTTTCCTGG
>NZ_JAOSHO010000772.1 GCF_025917275.1 Pseudomonas agronomica
CACCGTCGCCGGCCAGCAGGCCTTGCCCAGGCGTCCTCCCTTGATTGCCGAGAGGTGCTTGCGCACGCAATTCATCTCGCCAATGGTGGCGCCGGACTTGAGCAAGGCTTTGTTGATCGATTGCTTATCGGCCAGGGTGATGCCGGCCGCCGGCAAGGCCAGCAGCGCCGAGCCCCCGCCGGACAGCAGGAAGATCACCCGGTCGTCTTCATTCAGGTTGCTGACGAGTTGAAGCACCCGTCCGGCCACTTCCAGGCCGGCGGCGTCCGGCACCGGGTGAGCGGCTTCCACCACTTCGATTTTCTGGCAGGGTGCGCCATGGCCGTAGCGGGTCACCACCAGGCCGCTGACTTCGCCGTGCCAGCAACGCTCGACCACTTGCGCCATCGCGGCCGCCGCCTTGCCGGCACCGATGACGATTACCCGGCCACTGCGGTCGCTGGGCAGGTACTGTTCGAGGACGTTCTGCGGATGCGCCGCGTCGATGGCTGTGGCAAACAGCTCGCGCAGCAGTTGTTGCGGATCGACCGACATGGCGGGCTCCCGATTTTTTATTATTGGAATTGACGCAGACCCTGTGGGAGCGAGCTTGCTCGCGATAGCGGTAGCCCAGCCAACATCATTGTTGAATGTAAAACCGCTATCGCGAGCAAGCTCGCTCCCACAGGTAAAGGGCAGGGCTTATTTATCGCGAATCGAGAAATTGGCCATGTGCTCCAAGCCCTTGATCAACGCCGAGTGGTCCCAGTTGCTGCCACCGATGGCCGCGCAGGTGCTGAACACTTGCTGGGCGTTGGCGGTGTTGGGCAGGTTGATGTTCAGTTCCTTGGCGCCTTGCAGGGCCAGGTTCAGGTCCTTCTGGTGCAGGCTGATGCGGAAGCCGGGGTCGAAGGTGCCCTTGATCATGCGCTCGCCATGGACTTCGAGGATCTTCGACGAGGCGAAACCGCCCATCAGCGCCTCGCGAACCTTCGCCGGGTCGGCGCCGTTTTTCGCGGCGAACAGCAGCGCTTCGGCCACGGCCTGGATGTTCAGGGCGACGATGATCTGGTTCGCCACCTTGGCGGTCTGGCCGTCACCGTTGCCGCCCACCAGGGTGATGTTCTTGCCCATGGCCTGGAACAACGGCAAGGCGCGCTCGAAGGCCGTGCTGTCACCACCGACCATGATGCTCAGGGTCGCGGCCTTGGCGCCGACTTCACCGCCGGACACCGGGGCGTCGAGGTACTGCGCGCCTTTTTCGTTGATCTTCGCCGCGAACGCCTTGGTGGCGGTCGGCGAGATCGAGCTCATGTCGATCACTACCTTGCCCTTGCCCACGCCGGCTGCGACGCCGTCCGCGCGGAACAACACGTCGTCGACCTGCGGCGTGTCCGGGACCATGACAATGATGAACTCGGCTTCTTGGGCAACTTCCTTCGGGTTGGCCAATGCCACTGCGCCGCCGGCCACGAGGTCGGCCGGGGCCGGGTCGTGATGCTGGGACAGGAACAGGCTGTGCCCGGCTTTTTGCAGGTTGAGTGCCATGGGGTGGCCCATGATGCCGGTGCCGATGAATCCGATTTTAGCCATGAGAAAATCCTCTTGTTTTTATCGCTGCTCGTAGGAGCTGTCGAGCGAAGCGAGGCTGCGATCT
>NZ_JAOSHO010000773.1 GCF_025917275.1 Pseudomonas agronomica
AACCGCCAGTCAATGTATGTTCAGCACAATCCCCACCCGGGTCAGCCATTCCGCTTCCTGGGCGAAATCGGCCTGGGTCAGTTGGTTTTCCTCCAGCCATCCGTCGGGGAACACCACATCCAGTTGATCGCCATCGGCATGCAGGGCCACCTGGGGCATTTCCTGGGTGCCACGGATGTGGTGGAACAGGATCGCAAAGCGCAACAGCACGCACAGGCGAATCAGCTTGATGCCGTCGTCGCCGAACTCGGCGAATTTATCCTTGGGAATATTGCGTCGATGGCCGCGCACCAATAGCGCGAGCATTTGCTGGTCTTCGCGGGAGAAGCCCGCCAGGTCCGAGTGCTCGATCAGGTAGGCGCCGTGCTTGTGATAGTGATAGTGGGCGATGTCCAGGCCCACCTCATGCACCTTGGCGGCCCAGCCCAGCAGTTCGCGCCAGACACCGTCGTTCAGGTCCCAATCGTCGGCCACCTGGTCGAAGGCATGCAGCGCCTTGCGCTCGACCCGTGCGGCTTGTTCCTGGTCGACGTGATAACGCTCCATGAGCGAGCCCAGGGTGCGCTCGCGCACGTCTTCGTGATGATGGCGACCCAGCAGGTCATACAGCACGCCTTCGCGCAGGGCGCCTTCGCAGTGATCCATGCGTTGCAGTTCGAGTGCGTCGAAAATCGCCTCGAGGATCGCCAGGCCCGCCGGGAAAATCGCCCGGCGATCAGGCTTGATGCCGTCGAAATCGATCTTGTCCGATTCGCCGAGCTTGAACACCTTGCGCTTGAGCCAGGCCAGGCCCTCGGCGTTGACTTCACCGCTGCCGTGGCCGCCAGCCTTGAGCGCCAGGCCAATGGCGCGGATGGTTCCCGAGGAGCCGATGGCTTCATCCCAGGTCAGGCGATGCAGGGCATGTTCGATGCTCATGATTTCCAGGCGCGCCGCCGTGTACGCCTGGGCGTAGCGGGCCGGGGTGATCTTGCCATCGCGGAAATAACGTTGGGTGTAACTGACGCAACCCATCTGCAGGCTTTCGCGCAGCAGCGGTTCGAAGCGCTGGCCGATGATGAACTCGGTACTGCCGCCTCCGATGTCCGCCACCAGGCGTTTGCCGGGGGTGTCGGCCAGGGTGTGGGAAACGCCGAGGTAGATCAGGCGCGCTTCTTCACGGCCGGAGATGACTTCCACCGGATGGCCGAGGATCTCTTCGGCGCGGTGAATGAACTCGCCACGGTTGCGCGCCTCGCGCAGGGCGTTGGTGCCGACGATCCGCACCGCGCCCAGGGGCATGCCGTTGATCAGTTGGGCAAAGCGCTTCAGGCAATCGAGCCCGCGCTGCATCGATTCTTCGCTGAGCTTGCGCTCTTCGTCGATGCCGGCGGCCAGTTGGACCTTCTCGCCGAGCCGCTCAAGAATGCGGATTTCCCCGTTCTGGGCCTTGGCGACGACCATGTGGAAGCTGTTGGAGCCCAGGTCAATGGCAGCGATCAGGGACAGATTCTTGGCTTGGGATGGCGGCATGGTCAAAAAGTCTCGGTCGATAACCTTGCCATCCTGCCACGATCGACCGCTTACGCCAACGCGCCTGAACCAAACCCTTGAGCCAGAGCTATTCCCAGGGCGCTTTCGTGGCGAGG
>NZ_JAOSHO010000774.1 GCF_025917275.1 Pseudomonas agronomica
CCCAGCGCCGACATGAACGCGGCATGGACTTGTGCGGCCGGGACGACCACGCCGTTGAATTCAAGATCGCGAGTCGCGCACGCGTCGTGAATCACCGTGACGCCGTAGCCCAGGTCCGCTGCCGCCCGCACGACGCCATCGATACACATATGGCTCATGCTACCGACCACCACCAGTTGCTCGATGCCCCGTTGGTCGAGGATCGCCTGCAGTTCGGTCTCGCGAAACGAATTGACGAAATGCTTGAGCACCACCGGCTCATCGGCACGGTTGAGCACCTTGGTATGCAACTGCGCGCCTTCGGAGCCTGGCGTGAAAAAGGGCGCTTCGTCGGAAGTGAATTCGTGGCGAATGTGCACCACCGGGTTTGCGACCTGGCGAAACGCTTCGATCATTCTGGCGGCATTGTCGGCTGCAGCCTCGACGCCGACCAACGGCCATTTCCCTTGGGGGAAGTAGTCGTTCTGGATATCGACTACGATGAGCGCTTGCTTGGACATGGGGACTTCCTCGGGTTGATTGCGGTGAAGCCAGTATTGGCCAAGCCCGGCGATGGGAGGATTGGCCGTAACGACAATAGGCGAGGGAAAACTGACAATGGCGCAGGAAAGGGCATTCGCTGAACTGGGCGTGCTGATGTATCCCGGTGCGCAATTGGCGGCGGTGCACGGCCTGACCGATCTGTTCACGGTCGCGGCCAGGATCGCGACCGAGCAGGCCAGTGCGCAGTTGCCGAGGCTGCGAGTGAGTCATTGGCGCACGGAGAACGGTGAGGTGCCGCTGCGGGTGTTCGACAGCGAGGACGGAGCACCGGGCAAACTGATTGCCTTGCTGATCCCGCCCTCCATTGCCGGCTTCAATGAAAAGCTCGCCGCGCCGCCGCTGATGGATTGGTTGCGGGCGCAGCATGCCGACGGCACGGTATTGGGCGGGGTTTGCGTCGGTTCGATCCTGCTGGCCGAAAGCGGCTTGCTCGATGGTCGCAGCGCCACGACCCACTGGACTTCGGCGAAGTCCTTCGCGGCGCGTTATCCGAAGATCAATCTCAACGCCGACAAACCCATCGTCGATGACGGTGACCTGATCACCACGGCGGGGCTGATGGCCTGGTCGGAGCTTGGGCTGCGATTGGTGGATCGCCTGCTCGGCCCCAGCATCGCCACGCGCACGGCGAAATTCCTGGTGATCGAGCACAGCGACAGCGCGAGCCAGTGCGGCAGCAATTTTGCGCCGATCCTCGGCCACGGCGACGCCGCGATTCTCAAGGTGCAGCACTGGCTGCAGCGTAGCGGCGCGGTGGATGTCTCCCTCGGCGCAATGGCGGAGCAGGCCGGCCTGGAGGAACGCACCTTCCTGCGCCGGTTCCGTGCCGCCACCGGACTCAAGCCCACCGAATACTGCCAGCACCTGCGAGTCGGCAAGGCCCGGGAAATGCTGGAGTTCACCAACGGCACCATCGATCACATTGCCTGGACCGTGGGCTATCAGGACCCCGGTGCCTTTCGCTCGACCTTCAAGAAAATCACTGGGCTGGCGCCGAGTGATTACCGGGCGAGGTTTGGGGTAAGTCCGCCGAGCGCTCCCAAAGGCTGACACTGGTCCCCTTTGTGGCGAGGGAGCTTGC
>NZ_JAOSHO010000775.1 GCF_025917275.1 Pseudomonas agronomica
CGGCATGCTGCGGCCTGGAACTGAGGAAAGCGCCCAGCATGATCACCGGCGCCAACATCACGCAGAGCAAGGGGAAACCGTCAATCAGGGGAAAGACGAAAAACATCTCGACGAAGCCCACCAACGCGCCGAACAACGTGCCGCAGGCCATCTGGAACGCCATGCGCTTGGGGTTCGGCGTAGCCGCGGACAGCCCGACGGTGGCGGCGGCGATCATCGTCATGGTCGCGCCGCTCGGCCAGGCCGTGGCGACCCAATAGCTGCCCAGCACCAGCAGGATGAAGGCAGCGCGAAAACCGGAAGCGGCTGCGGCCAGGCCGTTGGTCTGCGACACGAACGGCTCGTCCCAGCGTTCGCGCTCGTGGCGATGCTCGGCCAGGGACGCATGGGTCTGGGCGTAGCCATGCAGGTCTTCGACAAAGCGATACAGCAGCTCATAAGCGGTGTGGAAATCCAGTTGCTGCGCGTCACTGGGATCCGTCTCTTGGAACTGCGCACGCAAGCGGCGCACCTGGGCCGGCAAGTCGGCCTTGTAATCAGCCAACGCCGCTGCCAGGCGCGCCGCATCGGCATCGGTCAGGGCCCTTGCGCTGAAGCCATCCAGAAGTTCGGCCAGGGTGTGCAATCCGGGCTTGATGGCGCTCACCACCGAGTCCGCCGCGCCACTGCGCAACCGATCGAGCAATTGGTGCAAGGCGTTGAAACGCGTGGTCAGGCTCATGAACTCGCTGTTCAAGCGACTGAGCCGCCCGTTGCGCCGGCGCATGTGCGGGTCTTCGAACACGGTCACGCTGCGCAGGCCTTCCAAGCCCACCGCCTCGGCGATGAAACCCACGTTGCGCGCCTCGAATGCCTCCGGTTGGCTGCGCCCGCGCAAGCCATCGGTGACAAACAGGGCGAACACCCCAAAGCGCTGGTAGAGCGCATTGCGCATGGCGGCACTGGCGGTTTGCGGCAGGATCGCGGCACTGATGGCGGTGGCACAGAGAATCCCCAGGGAAATTTCCAGCACCCGCCATACGGCCGCCATGAAGGCCCCTTCCGGATGGGCCAAGGCCGGCAGGCCAATCATCGCCGCGGTGTAGCCGGCCAGCACGAAACCATAGGCCCGGAAGTTGCGATAACGCGCCGCGCCCGCCGAGCAGATGCCGACCCAGATCGCCAGGCAGCCGAGGAACAGTTCGGTGTTCTGGGCGAACAAGGCGATCAACGCGACCATCACCGCCGAGCCGGCCAAGGTGCCGAGCAGACGGTAGAAACTCTTGGCGAAAACCTGGCCGCTCTGGGGCTGCATGACGATGAACACCGTGATCATCGCCGTGCGTGGCTGGGGCAATTCCAGGCGCATCGCCAGCCACAACGTCAGGAACGCGGCCAGCAAGACCTTGAAGATATAGACCCAGGTCACGCCGTCGCTGCGGGCCCAGTCGAAGAAACCACGGCGCCATTCGAGGCGATACAGCCAGAGTAGATACGTCACGCAAGGATACTCAGCATCGTGGCGAGGGAGCTTGCTCCCGCTTGGGTTGTGCCTTGTCGGAGCTGTGTAGGAGCTGCCGAAGGCTGCGATCTTTTGATCTTTTCGCTGGGGACTCAAGCGTCTGGGGAAAGATCGCAGCCTCG
>NZ_JAOSHO010000776.1 GCF_025917275.1 Pseudomonas agronomica
CGGGTTATTGATTTGCCTAAGATTGACGCAAAGAAATCACAAGGAAGACCACCGTAATGCAATCGCAATTCGAGCCGTTGGTCCACATCGATTGGAAAACCCCAGGCAGCGATTTGCTCGGGCTGTTGCAGCATTACTACCCCGACATCGATGTATTCGCAGGCCCGGGGTTCGAGGCGTTGTTGGATGAGCTGTCCAACGAGATGCCCGAGGTCTGCTTCGACGCGCTGGCGCCGGTGCTGGCGAGCCGGGGTTTTGACTTGTGGAATCTGGATGCCGGCGCTGATGATTATTGGCCAGTAATCTTCCCCTCCGATCAACGCGAGGCGTTTGCCCGGCATTGGCAAAGCCCACGGGGCGAGCCGAGGTTCACGCCGATGTTGATCGAGCCGCAGGAGCCTGCCGTCACCGAGCACAAACCGGCCACGACCAAGCGTGGCAAGCTGAAGTGGTTGCAGGAAGTCCACGACTACCCTGGCCCCACTGACGTGCACGAATACAACTACCGCAGCGGCTGGGCCGCGATCACCGAACAGGACGAAGACCGCTGGCTGTGCTTTCTGATCGACTACAACCAGTGGCCGCCCGCCGAACAGGACATGCTCGAACAGCGCACCGATGAGGTGGATGGTGCAGACCTGCGGCTGATCGACGCCAACGCCCGGCGCAGCCTGTGGAGACGCCAGGTCAAACGCGGCGATTACAGCGCGGATGATCGCTTCAAATACGAGATTCGCCGGGGCGATGCCATCGAGGACTTCGGCCCTGCCGGGCTGGAGTGGCCGGCATTCGAAGAGCCCTGCGTCGTCGTAGACGATGAGATATTCGAGCGCCAGCGCATCTACGAACCCAAGCACCTGACACGAATCTGGCGGATCACGGCAGACAGCAGCGAGGTGATTTTCGAAGACTCGGACGAGCTGACTATCCTGCCTGTCGGCGGGCGCCGCTTGCTGTTTATGCAGCACAACGGCCCGAAGTGCTGGGTCTGGAATCAAGAACCGTCGCACCAGGCCATCGTCGCCAAACCAATGCCTGTCGAGGCGTACACGTTGCGGGCAGCCACGGCGTATTTGGGTGGCGATGAGATTCTGCTGTTCAGCGAAGGCGCGCGGCAGAACGTCGAGCACTCGGGTTATCAGGAGACGGTGCTGCTGGCATGGCGCTTCAATTTCATCACCGGCGCCAAATCGAAGGCGACGCTGGACGGTTTCGGCAGCGAGCTGCGCCAGGACACACGCCTGCTTGTCACACAGCCCAAACAGGTGATCACGCTGCGCACATTCCATGGGCAACTGCAGGTAGCGCGTGGGCATGGCGATTGGTGGATATGGAGCTACCGCTCCAATACCTTTGGCACGCACACACTGGCCTGGTTTTGGAATCAGCGCAGCAATGAGGTGGTGAAGCTGACCTCCAAGGACATACCACGCATCAAGCCGGAGATTCGTTTTCTACCGGCGCTGGATCGGTACCTGGCGTTCGAGGCGGATTTTGTGGCGCAGTTGCCGGGATTCGCGCAGATCCGTGAGGCCAATGGTTGCGAGATTCTGGTTTTTCAGTGAGGCGATTCTGCGGCGGCGGCGAACTCCGTGGCGAGGGAGCTTGCTCCCG
>NZ_JAOSHO010000777.1 GCF_025917275.1 Pseudomonas agronomica
GCGCCCCCCAAAATACATATTCACGGCGCCCGGAATACCGCTGCACGCCTTGAAAGTTCAGCTTTTTTACCCCTGACCGATCAGTCAGCAATTCTTTTGGCGAATGGCCATCCTTGCCTGAACTTTTGAAAAACGCCTCGGGTCACACCGAGTAACCATACTGGAACGGCCGTTTAAATAAACGCGCCCTGGCGCCCGCGCCAAAACAGACGTCACGGCTTCGGTCCCAGCATGGATTCGTGTTTTTTCAGGAGTTTTCCAATGGAGTTGAAGCCTATGAATACCTGCACTGCCAAACCCTCATCCACTGGCCTGCGCGGCCTGAAGTTGGCTGCCCTGGCTATCGGTAGCAGCTTCATCCTGGCCGGTTGTGCCGGCAATCCACCTTCGGAGCAATACGCGGTCACGCAATCGGCGGTCAACAGCGCCGTCAGCGCCGGCGGCACCGAGTTCGCCGCGGTGGAAATGAAAGCGGCCCAGGACAAACTCAAGCAAGCCGAAATCGCCATGCACGATGAAAACTATGAAGAGGCCAAGCGTCTGGCCGAACAGGCTGAATGGGATGCCCGCGTCGCCGAGCGCAAGGCCCAGGCCGCCAAGGCCGAACAGGCTCTCAAGGACTCTCAGAAAGGGGTTCAGGAACTGCGTCAGGAAGGCATGAACAAGGCTCAGTAAACCGCTCACGCCACGACGTATTTCTCATCGATAAAAGGACGACAGACTATGACGCACAAACATTTCATGATGCCCGCCCTGCTTGCCGCCTGCGTAGCCCTGGCCGCTTGCTCCCACGACCCGAACGCGAACCTGGAACAGGCGCGCACCAACTACAACGGGCTGCAGGCCGATCCGGCGGCGACCAAAGTGGCTGCGCTGGAAACCAAGGACGCCGCCGATTTCCTGGCCAAGGCCGACAAGGCCTACATGGATAACGAAGACGAAGCCAAGGTCGACCAGTTGGCCTACCTGACCAACCAGCGTGTCGAAGTGGCCAAGCAGACCATCGCCCTGCGCAACGCCGAAGCCGAGCTGAAAAACGCCGGTGACGAACGCGCCCGTGCATTGCTGGAAGCCCGCAACGCGCAGATCAAGCAGTTGCAGGACAGCCTCAACGCCAAGCAGACCGAGCGCGGTACGCTGGTGACCTTCGGCGACGTGCTGTTTGCCACCAACAAATCAGACCTGCGCGCCAGCGGCATGACCAATGTGAGCAAGCTCGCGCAGTTCCTCCAGGAAAACCCCGACCGCAAGGTGATCATCGAAGGCTACACCGACAGCACCGGTTCGGATTCCTATAACCAATCGTTGTCCGAACGCCGCGCCAGCTCCGTGCGCACCGAACTGGTGAAGATGGGCGTCGACCCGGCTCGTATCGTGACCCAGGGCTATGGCAAGGAATTCCCGGTCGCCGACAACACCAGCGTCTCGGGCCGCGCCATGAACCGTCGTGTGGAAGTGACCATCTCCAACGACAACCAGCCCGTTGCTCCGCGCTCGACCATGAGCGCCAACTGATCGGTTGAGTGCAACTGAAAAGCCCCGCCTGGTTTCGTCAGGCGGGGCTTTTTCATGGCCGCATATATTTGGCTGTACCCCTT
>NZ_JAOSHO010000778.1 GCF_025917275.1 Pseudomonas agronomica
TCGGGCGGCGTTCCGACGATGAGGCCACCACAGACACAAAAAAAGCCATCCGGCCACACCGGACGCTAATCCCAGCACACCCCTCGTTTCCCACCGCGCCCTGATCGCGGCGGAGACGAAAAACCTAAAATGATTCGAGGGGACACACCCATGTTATTGCGTGCAGCACTGGCCGGTCTGGCACTGGCTTCATTGACCCTGCCTGCCCAGGCAGACACCATCCGCATCGCCATCGGCACCCAGGACACCACCATCAACTGCGCCGCCGGCGGGTTGTTGATCCGGGAGCTGGGCCTGTTGGACAAGTACTTGCCCCACGACGGCGCGTACAAGAATGCCCACTACGACATCCAGTGGAAAAACTTCACCAGCGGCGCGCCACTGACCAACGAGATGGTCGCCGGCAAACTCGACTTCGGCGCCATGGCCGATTTCCCGGGTGCTTTCAACGGCGTGGCGTTCGAGACCGCCGGCAAGCACAGCCTGTTCATCAGCGTGCTGTCGGGCAGCACCCAGGGCAGCGGCAACGGCATCGTCGTGCCCAGTGCCTCGGGTGTACAGTCCCTGGCCGAGCTCAAGGGCAAGACGATTTCCGTGCCATTCGCCTCCACCGCCCATGGCATGTTGCTACGCGCCGTTGCGGCCCAGGGCTGGGATCCGCTCAAGGATGTGAACATCATCGCCCAGCCACCGGAGGTCGCCGGCTCGGCGTTGCAGGCCGGCAAGATTGATGCCCATGCCGACTTCGTGCCCTTCGCCGAGCTGTTCCCCAGCCGGGGGTTCGCCCGCAAGATCTATGACGGCGCCCAGGCGAAAACGCCGACATTCCATGGCGCGCTGGTGGACCAGGCCTATGCCAGGAAGTACCCGGAAATCGTCGTCGCCTACCTGCGCGCATCCATTGAAGCCAATCAACTGCTGGCCGCCGAGCCTGAGAAATACAGCGAGCTGATCGCCAAGGTCACTGGCGTGGATGCCGAGGTCAATTATCTGTTCCATGGACCGCTGGGCGTACAGACCCGCGACCTCACCTGGAAACCGGAATATCGCCAGGCCGTCGGCACCGCCATCGACACCCTCAAGCTGCTGAAAAAGGCCGATCGGGGGCTGGACCTCAACACCTTCATCGACGACCAGTACATCCGCGCCGCGTTCAAGGCGTCGAACCTCGACTACACCGCGCAACTGGGCAACTACGCCCAGACGCCCCTCGGCACGCCCGACGCCCTGACCGGCCAGCCCATCACCGACGCTCGCCATGTGGCCGAGATCTGGGTGCGCGGCGAGCCGAAAGTGCGTCATTACGCCTCGGCGCAGTCAGCCTTCAGCGCACTGGCAAGCCTCAAGCAAGAAGGCAAGGGCATCCGCGCCGTCTACGCCCAGGCCAGCGACAGCGGGATCAAGCTGTTGGCCGAGCAGGCGTGGTTCGCCAGTGACGGCAAGGGCCAGCTCAGCGCGTTCCTGTTGAAGGGGCAGGCCGAGCAGTTTGCCACGCAGCAGGGCGGCAAGGTCCTGGATTTCACCGAGGCCACCACCCAGGCGGTCGCCGCCCGCTGACCTGACACCGTCCCCTGTGGGAGCGAGCTTGCT
>NZ_JAOSHO010000779.1 GCF_025917275.1 Pseudomonas agronomica
CCGATATCCGTGACGTCAGCGGCGTGATCGACGCCAAGGCACAGATGAAGGAGGAGTCGACCGACCTGGTGATCCTGGATCTGGTAATGAACGGTTTCGATGGCCTGGACCTGCTCCTCTGGATCATGGAAGAGTTACCCGGGTGCGCTGTGTTGGTTTTCACCTCACAGGACGCCCAGCATTTCTGTAACCGCTGCATCGCTGCCGGCGCCAGGGGATTCGTCACCAAGAGAAGTGATCTGAAGGAGCTGATCAAGGCCATCCATGCGTTGAAATCAGGTTATTCCTATTTTCCCCAGATGCCTGTGAGGCTGGACTTTCAACAGCGCAGCGAACAGCACGCCCTGGAAAGCCTCTCAACTCGCGAGTTGTCCATCTTGCGGATGCTGTCGATGGGCATGCGGGGCAAGGACATTGCAGAATCATTGTTCCTGAGCCCGAAAACCGTCAGTACCTACAAGACCCGATTGTTGGAAAAACTCGGGCTCACTTCATTGGTGGGATTGTCGGAGTTCGCCAAGCGCAATCATCTTTGAATCTTGTGTCCGCAGGTTCGTCGTTCCGTTGATAGAACGCTAAGGCCGGTTTTTGCACTCTAGTGCATCAACGGTGTGGGTTTTAAGCTGTGTCCATCGAATCGCAACACCCGTTTGGAGACACAGCTTGAAACAGATCATCGGCCTCTACACGAGCCCAAGGCCGCATTGGGTCGGCGACGGCTTTCCAGTCCGCACACTGTTTTCCTACGATAATCTCGGAAAGCACATCAGCCCGTTTCTACTGCTGGACCACGCGGCGCCCAGCGAATTTAACCCGACCACGATGCGTCGAGGCGTTGGCCAACACCCTCATCGTGGTTTCGAAACCGTGACCATCGTCTATCAGGGTGAGTTGGAACACCGTGACTCCACTGGCAGCGGAGGCAAGATCGGCCCTGGTGACGTGCAATGGATGACCGCCGCCTCCGGCATCATCCACGAAGAGTTCCATTCGGAAGCCTTCGCCCGGCAGGGCGGATTCATGGAAATGGTCCAGTTGTGGGTCAACCTGCCCGCCAAGGACAAGATGGCACCGGCCGGCTACCAGACCCTGCTCAAGAAAGACATCCCCAGCATCGCCCTGAAGGACGACGCCGGCAGCCTGCGCCTGATCGCCGGAAACTTCGAGGGGCATCAAGGCCCGGCGAAGACGTTCACGCCCATCGACGTCTGGGATATTCGCTTGAATCCTGGCAAGAACCTGACCCTCGATTTGCAAAAGGGCCATAACACGGCGCTGGTGGTGCTGCGAGGTGCGGTCCAGGTCAATGGGCGCGAGCGGGTCGAGGCGGGGCAACTGGCCTTGTTCGATCGGGCCGGCGACCAGGTGAATCTGCAAACCGATAACGATGCCGTGGTGTTGCTGCTCAGCGGCGAGCCCATCGACGAACCGATTGTCGGCCATGGTCCGTTCGTGATGAACAGCGAGCAGGAGATCCACCAGGCCTTCGAGGATTTCCATTCCGGGCGCTTTGGGCGGATGGATGGCTGACGCGAAACCAATGAACTGATCTTGGAATTCAAATGTGGGAGCGAGCTTGCTCGCGA
>NZ_JAOSHO010000078.1 GCF_025917275.1 Pseudomonas agronomica
CAGCGCAAATCGTAACCACCGCAGGGGAAGCCAACAGTCACATTGCCCTGGTTGGCAGTCGCCTCGGCAATGGCGATGAAATCATCAACACGCCCCAAGAGGGCTTCTTGCTCTTCACCCGTGAAGGTGTGCCGATGGCGGAGGATTTCTTACCCGCCCTCACGCTCGCGGAGGTTCAGCCCCCGTCCTCGGATGTGACGATGGAGGGCGTGCGATGAAGGAGGGTTATTTCATAGGCCTGGGCGACAAGACCACCTGTGGCGGGAAGGTGCTGGACGGCAATAGCGGGGTCAATATGTTTGGCCTGCTGCATGCCCGTGAGGGTGATCGCGTTTCCTGTGGCCGGGACGGGAAAACCTATCAGATCAGGGGCGGTATCGCGCACATGGTCAGCCATGGCAAGCATCTGGCTGGCACGTTGGACAGTCACAGTACCTGTCCTTGCAACGCGCAGTTGATTCCCTCGGTGCACTGGGCTACCTACCGAAAATTGGACGTCGCACCGCAAGCCAGTCGCGCCGCTCAACCGGCTTCTCAACCCACCGTGGACGCGCCGATTGCACCGCGGCATTCGAGCTTCGCCCCCTCAAGCCAGCTGCCGTTCGGAGCATCCACCCATCTGGAACCTCAGGACCCAGGTTTCTATGTCGTCCCTAAAAGCGTGAGCCGTGAAGCCTTGGAAGCCGCGCTATTCCCCGCGCCCGACCCGCAGGTGCTGCGCAAATTCCGAGCGTTGAACCCTCACCGCGATGTTGTCAAAGCCGGCTCGATGATCGTGTTGAGCGACCCGAACAACCTGCAATGCACTCGCGAAGAAGCGCAGGTGATGGCGGCGGCGGAAACAGTCAATGCCGCACTCGAAGACCTGACGGCCGAACAAGCCGACTTCATGCACCGCCACGCGGCCGAGATCGCCAGCTTCACCGGCCAGACCTCGACTTGGCTGGGCGTGAGCGCCGTGGTGATGGAAAAACACCTGGCGAGCCTGCGCGACACCCTGCAAGCCATGGAGCGCTTGCACCAGGACAGTTATCGTCAGCACGGACATCTCAAATCGGCGCAATTCTTTGCCGAACGCAAACTCCTGCTCGCCCAGTTGGATGCGCACTTGCTGAACTCCAGCCGCCTGCGCGGCCATACGACACTGGGCGACCATCCCAAACTGAAAACCGCCTTGGGCATTTCGAGTCGCAGTCTGGTTCATCACTGGAACAAAGCTGGCGCGCCGGGGCAGATACCGGGGTACGCCACGCATGTGGAAAGCACTAGTCGTGCTGCGAAATATATGCAGATGGGTGGGTATGTTGGTATTGGGATTGGTGGGGTGTCTTCTGTGCTGGCGGTTCAGGCTGTGTGCAACGGGGGTTCAGAGGAGGCTTGTGAGCGGGTCAGGTTTACTGAGGGAGGGAAATTTGTCGGGTCAGCAGTTGGTGGCTGGATTGGAGGGGTCGGTGCTTCTGCTGCGAGTGGTTCTGTTTGCTTACTGCTAGGAGTCACGACCGGCATTGGAGGTGTTCTCTGCGTCGGCGCGGTGGTGGCGGCTGGTGCGTGGGGAGGTACGACGCTGGGTGCTATGGGGGCGAGGGGATTGGGGAAATACTGTACGAGGAAATTTTGCAATGATACCGGAGGAGTTCTGGAAGTCTTGGCTGGCTTTTTGTTTTATGGCCGGCCCCACCCTGCTGGGCTTTTCGAGCTTTTTATTCTGCCTCTATCTGAGCCGCCGACATTTGAACGCCATGATGCAGGCCCTGAATAACAGCCGCTACATCCATCTTTGGGGCCCCGCATGGCGGAGGCGAGGCTGGGTCGGGGGGATCATACTGATCGTGAAAATCGCCGGAATGGTAGTGTTTCCAAGGGCAAATATACTGAGCGGTAATGTAGATCCAACAGATATTGAAAATTTCCCACCGCGTCTGAAACGCCTTTTGACTGTTTTTTTGGCGATCGTGTACGCTTCCTTAGTCTGGGCGGTAGTTGTGTATTTGCTGATGAAATTTAAGTAGCTTGGGCGAGCAGCATGATGGTCTGGACGGGGGCCATCGCGAGCAAAGACGCTCCCACAAACTAAGCAAAATCCCATCAATTAAACGCAATATAAAAATACCCCACCGCCGGATCCCGTCCCATCGGCGGTACCCGTGATACGAACACCCCTTCGAGCCTGCCCAATTCCGGCACTTCCAATGCGCAGAGCCCATCGACGAAGTCGGTGCTTTCCAGGCTGTTGAATTCGACGCTGAACGGCATGCGCTCGCTGCTGGGCATTTTCGCCCGGGGTGCTTCTTCCAGGGTTTCGATCCGCACGGGCAGGCAGCTGCCGTCGGGCAAGGTCAGGTGGCTGGTCTGGCCGAGCAGCGGTTGGAAATGGCGGCTGTGAACCTGTTGCAGCATATCGTTGCTCCCAAGAGCCGGAAGGCCGGGGCCTTCCGGCGGGTGGTCAGTTGCGGGATGGGAAATAGCCTTGCAGCGCGATGCTGAAGTTGATCGCCAGGAATGGGTTCATGATCGCCATCGGCGTGCTGCCGCCGGTGGGGGAAACCGTGCCGCTGACCACCGTGGTCACGCCTTGCAATGGCACCGGTGAAGCACCTATCTGATCGGAATAGATCGCCGCCGAGCCGGGCCCGGTGCCCGAGGTGCCGATGAACGAGTTGGTGGCCGTCGGCGTGTTCACCGGGTTGCTGGCCGGATTCGCCAGTTGCAGCGTGGTGGCGGCGGTAATGCCGGTCAACGCATGGGTGTGGTTGGGCAGGTTGTTCAGCGTTGCGCTGACATTCTCCGTGCCGGAAATCTCGCCAATCACCCGTGGAGTCAGGCCCAGCCCGTCGCCCTGGCCGACGGGCATGCGTCCCTGCAGGTTGGGCAGCATGAAGGTGGTCTGGCCGTTGCCGCCGTACGTCACGCCGATCAGCGCAAAAAGGGTCTGGTACTGAGCAAGGGCGAGCGTCTGCCCGTTGCACAGGGCCCAGTCCCTGGGTGCAAAGTTAAAGGCGAATGATTGGATAGTGCCAATGAATACTTCCATAGATTCCTCGTCCTTCAGGTTATGGGTCTTGCAATGCCTGGCACGTGAAGGACAAGAGTGCGATCAGCCCGACTCCTTCATTCCCTGGCCTGGTCACGCACGGCTGAGCGTAGACGGGGATGCCTGATTTTGCCGGGTGGATGGAATGAAAATGTGGGCTCGGCTGGCTTAATCGATTCACGTGAAGGGGTCTCCATACCGTCCATCTTTTTTACAGGGTTTGATGCGTTTGATATCAAAACACCACTAGGCGAAGTTTTTTTACTCGGCTACGCTTCGGCTACAAAGGACTACAAACAAGGTGAATGGATTGCCGCAGTTTCACTTTATTTCCGGTTTACCGCGCTCAGGCTCGACCCTGCTTTCTGCCATTCTGTTGCAGAACCCGCGCTTTCACGCCGGCATGACCAGTCCCGTCGGTACGCTGTTCAGCAGCGTCTTGCAGCAATGCAGTGCCGGCAGCGAGTTCGGTTCGGTGATCGACACCGAACTGCGTCGCCGCCTGCTGCGCGGCCTCTTCGATTCCTACTACGCCGACAAATCCGATAAGCCGGTCATCTTCGACACCAACCGCCAATGGTGCGCGCGCCTGCCTGCCCTGCAGGACCTGTTTCCCCAAGCCAAGACCATCGCCTGCGTGCGCAATGTCGCCTGGATCCTCGACAGCCTGGAGCGGCTCTACCGCGCCAATCCCTTCGAAAACACCAAGCTGTTCAACGACGATGACGAGCGCAATACCGTCTACAGCCGTTGTGAAACCCTGGCCCAGCGCAACCGCCTGGTGGGTTTCGCCTGGACTGCGCTGAAAGAAGCGTATTACGGCGAAAACGCCGAATCGCTGTTGATCGTTGATTACGACTTGTTGAGCCAGGCGCCTGAACGCGTCATGCGGTTGGTCTACGAATTCATCGGCGAGCCGTGGTTCGAGCACGACTTCAATCACTTGACCTACGACGCCCCGGCCTTCGATCAGGCCTTGGGTGTTGCCGGCCTGCACAAGGTCAAGCCCAAGGTTGCACCGCAAGCCCGACGGACGCTGCTGCCGCCGGATCTGTTCGATAAATATGCCGAATTGTCGTTCTGGCGCGATGGCACGGCCAGTGCCGCCAATGTCATTCGCATGAAAGCCGACGCCGCGATCAGTTGATCGCGGTTTTTATCATTTGCGTTTAAGAAAGTTCGAGTCCGGGTGATCGTCATGTGGTGGAGCAAAGGCAAATCGCGGGTAACCGAGGGCGCACAGGCCCTGGCATCGCCAATGATCATGTCGCTGGAGCCGCGAATGCTCTTCGACGGCGCGGTGGCCGCGACCGTGGCCGATGCCGCGCAGCCGGATGCGCACCCGACCGCCGACGCCGCGAAGACGCCAACGGCGGACCAGCCATCCGACAGCCATGCGCCCCAGGGCCAGGTCGATGCCACCGAAGCGGCCGTTCCGGGCAAGTCCGTGGTGTTCGTCGATTCCCGCGTGAAGGACTCCGCCCAGTTGTTGCAAGGCGTGGCGCCGGGTACCGAGGTGGTGCAGCTGGACGGCACCAAGGACGGCTTGCAGCAGATCGCCGATTACCTGGACACCCACCAGGGCGTCAGTTCGGTACAGATCATTGCCCACGGTAACGCCGGTGATCTGTGGCTGGGCAACAGCTACCTGTCGGCCGACAACGTCCAGGCGCGCAGCGAAGTGCTGGCGCAGATCGGCAAGGACATGAACGCTGGCGGCGATATCCTGATCTATGGCTGCTACACCGCCGAAGGCGACCGCGGCATGAGCCTGGTCAACTCGCTGGCGCAGCTGACCGGCCGGGACGTGGCCGCTTCCGACGACCGCACCGGCCTGGGCGGCGATTGGAACCTGGAAATCGCCACCGGCAGCATCGAAAGCACCAATGCGCTGTCGAGCAAGGCCATGAGCGAATACCAATGGGGCCTGGCCACCTGGACCGCCACCAACAACCTCAACACTGGCGTCGGTTCCTTGCGCGCTGCCCTGGCGTCTGCGCAGAACGGCGACATCGTCACGTTCAACACCAGCATGACCGTCGGGCTGACGTCGGTGCTGGTGGTCAACAAGAACGTCACCATCGATGGCGACCTCAACAACGACAACGTGGCCGACGTGACCCTGGATGGGCAATACCGCACCCAGATCATCAACGTGACATCCGGCACCACGGCCACCCTCGATGGCCTGGTGATTACCCGGGGCATGGCGGCCGGCAACGGCGGCAATGGCGGCGATGACGCGCTGGTGTCCCAGGGCGGAGGTATCTACAACGCCGGCACCTTGACCCTGCGCAACGTCACGGTGACCGCGAATGCCGCTTCGGGTGGCGGTGGCGGCGGCGGTGTGACGCCGATGTACGCCGGCGGCGGCGGTGGTGGCGGTGGTGCGGTCGGTAGCGGTATCGGCGGCAAGGGCGGCGACACGCTCAACGCCACGGGTTCCAGCGGCACGGCCGGGCAGGGTGGCGCGGGTGGCGGCTTCTTCAACATTGGCGGGCGTGGCGGTTCCACCACGGGTGGCGCGGGCGGTGCAGCCTATCCGGGCTACAGCACCGGTTCGGCCGGCGGCACGGCCAGCAGCGGTGGCTTGTCCATCGGCGGTGGCGGCGGTGGTGACGGGTATGACAACTTCGGCGGCGACGGCGGCGGTGCGGTCGGTGGTATCTACAACGACACCGGCGCGACCCTGCGGATCATTGGCAATTCGGTCATTTCCAACAACGTCGGCGCGGGTGGTGGCGGTGGCGGCGGTGGCGCCGGCGGTAGCTATCTCCAGGCGGGCGGTGCGGGCGGCGTCGGTGTCGGCGCCATCTGGAACAAAGGTTCGATCCTGATCACCGCCGCGAACTTCGCCGCCCTGGCTGGCAACGTCGGCGGCAGTGGCGTAGGCGGGACAAGTGCCGGTACCGCAGGAGTTTCTCCGGCCTCAGTGGCCAACGTCTACGGCGATGGCGGCACCATAAACACCAACTATGTGCCGGACGAGACGCCGCCCACCGCGACCGTCGTGGTGGCCAACACCAACCTGAACTCCGGTGGTACGTCGACGGTGACCATCACCTTCTCCGAAGCCGTGACCGGCCTCACCGCGGCGGACCTGACGGTACAGAACGGCACCGTTGGCACCTTGACCACCAGCAACGGCGGCATCACCTGGACCGGCACGTTGACCGCAGCCAGCAACATCGCCGACACCACCAATATCATCACCCTGAACAACACTGGCGTGGCCGACCTGGCCGGTAACGCCGGGGTGGGCACCACCGATTCGAACAACTACATCGTCAACGACACCGTGGCGCCCACGGCGTCCATCGTGGTGAGCGACACGGCCCTGAGGATTGGCGAGACCTCGACGGTCACGATCACCTTCTCCGAGGCCGTCTCCGGCTTCACCACGGCCGACATGACGGTGGCCAACGGGACGCTCAGCGGCCTGAGCACCAGCGATGGTGGTATCACCTGGACCGCCACCCTGACACCGGATGCGACTGTCACCGACACCTCCAATCTCATTGTGCTGAATAACACCGGCGTGGCGGACCTCAATGGCAACGCCGGCGTAGGGACCACCAACTCCAACAACTACGCCATCGACACGCAACGTCCGACCGCCACCATCGTGGTCGCCGACACCGCGTTGAGCGCCGGCGAAACCTCGGTGGTGACCATTACCTTCAGCGAGGCCGTGAGTGGTTTCACCGCGGCGGACCTGACCGTTGCCAATGGCAGCGTGAGCGGGCTGAGCACCAGCGACGGCGGCATCACCTGGACCGCAACGCTGACCCCGAGCGCCAGCACCAGCGACACCAGCAACCTCATCACCCTGGACAACACCGGCATTGCCGACCTGGCCGGCAACGCCGGCAGCGGCACCACAGACTCGAACAACTACGCCATCGACACCCAGCGTCCGACCGCGAGCATCGTGGTCGCCGATACGGCGCTGAGCGTCGGCGAAACGTCCCTGGTGACGATTACCTTCAGCGAGGCTGTCACGGGCTTCACCCTGGCCGACCTGACCGTCGCCAACGGCAGCTTGAGCGGACTGAGCACCAGCGACGGCGGCATCACCTGGACCGCAACGCTGACCCCGAGCGCCAGCATCAGCGACGCCACCAACCTGATTGTCCTCGCCAATACCGGCGTGGCGGACGCAGCGGGCAATGCCGGCAGCGGTACCACCAGCTCCAACAATTACGCCGTCGATACCCAGCGTCCCACCGCCAGCATCGTCGTCAGCGATACCTCGTTGAGCGTCGGCGAAACCGCCCTGGTGACTATCACCTTCAACGAAGCGGTAACAGGCTTTACCGCCGCCGACCTGACGGTCGACAACGGTACGGTCACCGGCCTCAGCAGCGGCGACGGCGGCATCACCTGGACCGGAACGCTGACGCCAAGCGCCAGCATCAGCGACACCAGCAACCTCATCACCCTGGATAACACCGGCGTGACGGACGCGGCGGGCAATACGGGCAGCGGCACCACCGATTCCAACAACTACGCCATCGACACCGCGCGTCCGACGGCAACGATCGTGGTCGCTGACACGGCGGTCGGCGTCGGCGAAACCTCAGTGGTGACGATTACCTTCAACGAGGCGGTGACGGGTTTCACCCTGGCGGACCTGACCGTCGCCAATGGCAGCCTGAGCGGCCTGAGCACCAGCGATAACATCACCTACACGGCGACCTTCACGCCGTCGGCAGGCGTCACCGACGCCACTAACCTGATCACCCTCAACAATACGGGCGTGGTGGACGTCGCGGGCAACACGGGCAGTGGCACCACCGACTCCAACAATTACGCCGTCGACACCCAGCGCCCGACGGCCACCATCGTGATCGCCGACACCGCGTTGAGCGTGGGCGAAACCTCCCTGGTGACCATCACCTTTTCCGAAGCGGTCACAGGTTTCGACAATTCGGACCTGAGCGTGGCCAACGGCACGTTGAGCGCAGTGAGCAGCAGCGATGGCGGCATCACCTGGACCGCTACTTTCACGCCGGCCCTCGGCGTCAGCGATACGTCCAACGTCATTACCCTGAATAACACCGGCGTCACTGATGGGGCGGGCAATACCGGCACCGGTACCACCAATTCCAACAACTACCAGGTTGATACCAATGTACCGACGGCGACCATCGTGGTCGCCGACAGCACCTTGGGCATTGGCGAAACGACGATCGTGACCGTGACGTTCAACTCGGCGGTCAGTGGCTTCGACAATTCGGACCTGACCGTCAGCAACGGTACCCTGGGCACGATGAGCAGTACCGACGGCGGCGTCACCTGGACCGCCACCTTCACGCCGAGCACCAGCATTTCCGATACCAGCAACGTGATCACCCTGGACAACACTGGCGTGATCAACGTGGCGGGCAACGCCGGTGTCGGCACCACCGACTCCAACAACTACGTGGTGGATACGGTGCGTCCGACCGCGACCATCGTCGTGGCCGACACCGCCATCGCAGCCGGCGAAACCTCGTTGGTGACCATCACGTTCAGCGAGGCCGTGACGGCGTTCACCTCCGCTGACCTGACCGTTGCCAACGGTACGATCTCCGGGCTGAGCAGCAGCGACGGCGGGATCACCTGGACCGCGACCTTCACGCCCACCAACGGGGTCAATGACAGCAGCAACGTGATTTCGCTCAACAGCGGCGGCATCATCGATCTGGCGGGCAACGGCAACGTCGGCACGACAGATTCCAACAATTACGCCCTCGATACCCAGCGTCCGACTGCCACCATCGTGCTCAGTGATTCGTCACTGAGACCGGGCGAAACCGCCCAGGTGACCATTACCTTCAGTGAGGCGGTGAGCGGTTTCAGCAACGATGACCTGAGTGTTGCCAACGGCACCTTGAGCGCCGTGAGCAGCAGTGATGGCGGCCTGACCTGGACCGCCACGTTTACCCCGACCCTGGGCGTGAGCGACACCACCAACCTGATCATTCTCGACAACACCTCGGTGAGCGATGCGGCGGGCAACACCGGAACCGGCACTACCGATTCGGCCAATTACGCGGTCGAGACTCGCGTACCGACCGCCACTGTCGTCGTCGCCGATACCGCGCTGAGCGTGGGCGAAACGTCGCTGGTGACGATCACCTTCTCCGAAGCGGTCAGCGGCTTTGACAACAGCGACCTGACCGTCAGCAACGGGACGCTGAGCAATGTGTCGTCCACCGATGGCGGCGTCACCTGGACGGCAACGTTCACGCCGGCGAGCAACATCACAGACACCAGCAACCTGATCAGCCTGGACACCGGTGGCGTCACCAACGTTTCGGGCAACAGCGGTGTTGGCGTGGTCAGCTCCAACAACTACGCAATCGACACCGTGCGCCCGGGCGCGACCATCGTGGTGGCCGATACCTCGCTGGGCATCGGCCAGACCACCACCGTGACCATCAGCTTCACCGAGGCGGTGTCCGGTTTCGACCTGTCGGACCTCAGCGTCGCCAATGGCGTGCTGTCCAACCTCGCCAGCAGCGATGGCGGCCTGACCTGGACGGCGACCCTGACGCCAACGGTGGGTGTCAACGACGCCACCAACCTGATCCTGCTGGATGCCAGCAATGTGCAGGACAGCGCCGGCAACGCCGGCGTGGGCATCGCCATCTCCGCCAACTATGCCCTCGATGCGACCCGGCCGACCGCGACCATCGTGGTCGCCAACCCGACCCTGGGCGTGGGCCAGACGACCCAGGTGACTTTCACCTTCAGCGAAGCGGTGACGGACTTCGACCTGTCGGACCTGAGCGTCACCAACGGCGAACTGAGCAACCTGACCAGCAGCGACGGCGGCAAGACCTGGACGGCGACCTTCACGCCCACCGTGAACCTCACCGACCCGAGCAATTTCATTGCCTTGGACACCAGCAACGTCAGCGACCTGTCGGGCAATGCCGGATCAAGCGTGGCGGTGTCCAACAACTACGCGATCGACACCGTGGTGCCCAACGATGTGAAGCCACCACCGGACTTCCTGACATCGGACCCAGTGACGGTCATCCCACCGTCCGAGGTGCCGTTGCAGCCGATCGTCTTCACTCCGCCAACCGGCAACCTGGGCTCGCCGCTGGGCTTCCCGCCGCTGTTCGAGCAGCGCGATGTTGGCGGTCTCGATCCTATTGGAAGCATCTTCATCAACCGTGGCGAGCTGGCGCCCAGCTATATCGCCCAAGTGTTCAGCAGCGACGCCGCCGGGGACGGTTCAGGCCAGGGGTTCCTGGGCTTTGGTGGCGGCGATGGCGGGGTGTTCGGCAGCAGCACGATCTCAAGCCTGTTCAACCAGGACGCCAGTTCCGAGGGCGAATCGCTGGATGCCTTCGACAACCAGGCGATCAAGGGAGGCGATGCGTCCCAAGGCATGCGCGGGGTATTCGGCGCACCGACCCTGGGCCAGCAGTTGCAGCAACTCAAAGACACAGAGCAACGTCAGGTGGACAGCCTGGCGATGGCTTTGCAACAGGCCGGCACCCGCCAAGTGCAGGCGTGAGAATTCCATAAGAAAAATACGGCAGCCAGGGGCAATCCAGGGATGAATAGAAGTCAGAAGTTATTCGGTATGAGTCTGCTGGCGTTGGTGGTCAGCGGTTGTGCGGTCACCAGCGAGCCGATCGATCGCAGCGTCAGCGAGCAGCGTGCCCGCACCGACCTGCAGAATATGTACAAGGACCAGGAGCCCCTCAGTGGACCACTGACCTTGCACCAGGCCATGGCCCGCGCGGTGAAGTACAACCTTGAGGGCCGCTTGAAAATCATGGAAGAGGCGTTGGCCAAGCGCCAATTGGACCTGGCCAGTTTCGACATGTTGCCGCGCATGGCCCTGGACGCGGGCTACGTGGGCCGCAACAACGTCAACGCTTCCAGTAGCCAGAGCGTGGAAACCGGTACCCAGTCCCTGGAACCGTCCACGTCTCAAGACCGTGACCGTGAGGTGGCGGACCTGACCATGGTCTGGAACGTTCTCGATTTCGGCGTCAGTTACATCAGCGCCAAGCAGGCCGGTGACCAGCGGCTGATCGTGCAGGAGCGCCGGCGCAAGGTGATCAACACGATCGTCCAGGACGTGCGTTCGGCCTACTGGCGAGCCATGGCCGCCGAGCGTCTGCTCAAGCAGATCGACAGCCTGATGGCGCGGGTCGAGACGGCACGTGGCAACAGCCAGAGCATGAGCGAGCAGCGCATCGGTGACCCAGTACAAGCCCTGGGTTACCAGCGTTCGCTGATCCAGGCCACCCGTCAGTTGGAAGAACAGCGCCGGGCCTTGTCCTTGGCCAAGACCGAACTGGCGACCCTGATCAACCTGCCGCTGGGCACCGAGCTGACCCTGGCGACCCAGGATGAATACGCCATCCCGGAACTCAAGGTCGACTTGGCTCGCCTCGAACAGGAAGCCCTGGCCAGCCGGCCGGAACTGCGCGAGCAGGATTACCAGACCCGCATCACCGCCGCCGAAACCCGCAAGGCCATGTTGCGCCTGCTGCCAGGCCTGGAGTTCTCGGCCGGCGGACATTACGACAGCAACTCGTTCCTGGTCGAACAGGGCTGGGCCGACTATGGCGTGAAAGTCACCTGGAACCTGTTCAACGTCATCTCCGCTCCGGCGGCCATCGATGTGGCCAAGGCCGGCGAAGAAGTCGCGGCGGCGCGGCGCCAGGCCATGTCGATCGCCGTGCTGGCGCAGCTGTACGTCGCCAACGCGAACTACCGGGAAGCGCTGCGCCAGTTCAAGACCAGCCAGCAACTGTCGGACATCGATGGGCAGATCGTCGGCCAATTGCGCAGCCGTCATCAGGCCGCAGGCATCGGGGAATTGGATCTGATCCAAGGCGAATTGAACACCTTGCAGGCCGACCTGCGCCGGGACCTGGCCTATGCCGACCTGCGCAACGCCTATGGACAGATCTTCGCCAGCGCCGGTCTCGACCCGCTGCCAAACGAAGTGCAATCGACCGAGGTACAGTCGATTGCCACTGCGCTGGCTAACCGCGAAGCGGCCTGGGCCCAAGGGGACATCGCGGTGGCAACGCCGCCGGTGGCGCAATAACGGAGTGCCGGGATGGCGCTTGCGGCGTTTTCCCGGTTGCCCGTCACGGTAAACCTGCCGCTGCTGCTGCAGGCGTTGGCCGGCGTCGAAGAGGATCGTTGGAAAGGCCACTTCAATACGGCCTATTACAGCGGTGATTGGAGCGGCGTCGCGCTGATTTCCGCGGCCGACGCCTTGACCGAACTGTCGCCCGGACGCGGCAGGCCGCTGCCGCGTGCGCCCTGGCTGGAGGACGAGCGTTGGCGACAGGCGCTACGCGACTGGCCGCTGGATATCGTCTCGGCCCGTCTGTTGCGGTTGGGGCCTGGCGGACGCATCCACGAACATCGCGACTATGACCTGGGCGGGCCGGATGCCGACTTGCGCCTGCACGTTCCGCTGCTCAGCCCGCCTGACGTGGATTTCTGGCTGGACGGGCAGATCATTCCGATGAAAGCGGGGGAGTGCTGGTTCCTTGACCTGGCGCGTCCGCATCGCGTGGCTAATCGAAGTGACCGGGTGCGGGTTCACTTGGTCCTCGATTGCCGTCCCGGACCGTGGTTGGAACGGCAGATTGCCGATGGGCTGATCTCCACGCCCATCGCCGGGGTCGAGCAAAATGACTTGGCCTGCTTTCAGCGGCGCGTGGAGGCTGATCCACACCTTGCCCGGGCGTTACAGAGCCTGCAGGACCTGGACGCGTTCATTGAATCAGCCCTGGCGCTGGGGGCGGAGCAGGGGTTTCATTTCACCCGGGAAGAACTGTGCGCCGCCATGCGCACCGGTCGCAGGCAGTGGAGCGACCAATGGAAGACCTGAACCTGGAGGGCTGGCTACCGATCCGCCTTTGGCAAGAGGCGGGGCAGTGGCGGGTCGACTGGTGCTGGTTCGGTGACCAGCGGTTGTCGCAACCTTTCTTCAGCGATGCCGTCGAGCAAGCCCTGCGCTTGCCGTTCAACCAAGCGTTCCGCCGCCAGACTGCGCTTGACGCCCTCGGTCAGTGGCAACGACAAAGCCCGGGACTTGAGCCCGGCGTATTCATTTTTCATGCTTCGCGCTGCGGCTCGACACTGATCAGCCAGATGCTCGCCCAATTGGACGACCACATCGTTGTCTCCGAACCGCCGCCCCTGGACGCGCTGCTGCGAAGTGAGTTGGCGACTGCCGAACGGTGCGTGGCGCTCAAGGGCTTGATGTCAGCCTACGGGCAGCGCCGCCGAGGTGTGGAGCAGCGGTTGGCCGTCAAGCTCGACGCCTGGAACATCGGTGAACTGGCGCTCTTGCGCGAGTGCTTTCCCGATACGCCCTGGCTGTTCCTCTACCGCGATCCGCTGGAAATCGCAGTTTCCCATATGCGCCGCCCCGGCATGCACATGGTGCCGGGGTTGATCGGGGCAAGCGTGCTGGACGACGGAACGCCGTTTGATGGCCAGGAAGATTATGTTGCACGGCGATTGGGACGGCTGTTGCAGGCGGGGCTGGAGCACTGCCGGGCGTTTGCCGGAACGGCGGTCAATTACAACGAATTACCCGAGGCGATGGCAGGCCGGCTAGCCGGTTTTTTCCGATTGGACACCGAACAACGCGGGCAAGCCTTCTCGGCGGTGGGGCAGCATGCCAAGCAGCCGGCGCAGTTATTTGCTGGCGATAGCGAGGACAAGCGCCGGGAGGCGTCACCCCTGTTGCGCGATCAGGTAGAACGTTGGGCGCAGGTGCCTTACCAATCGCTGGAGTCGCTGAGAATGGTCGAAGCCAAGACAAAGGGCTCGGTGTCCACGCCATAGGACTAGACTTCGAGAGAAGCGCCCCCGCCATCTGTTCATGCTCAGGAGCTCCCATGGAAACCCCGGTCCACACCCTTCCCGCCTTGTTCAAACAGCTCGGCCTGCCCGACGATGCCGTCAGCATCGACCAGTTCATCGCCAGCCATTCGCCACTCAAACCGGATCTGCATCTGGCCGATGCCTTTTTCTGGAGCGAGGGCCAGCGGCAATTGCTGCGCGACGAAATTCTTGAAGATGCCGACTGGGCGGTGGTGGTGGATCAGCTCGACGTGCTGCTGCGCAAAGGCCGTAGCGATTGAGGCTTATGCTGCAATACCTGTGGGAGCGAGCTTGCTCGCGATATCGATGGGTCTGTTGCATCAGGATTGACTGACAGTCTGCTATCGCGAGCAAGCTCGCTCCCACAGGTATTGCAGCATAAGCCTCAATCGCTACGGCCTTTGCGCAGCAGCACGTCGAGCTGATCCACCACCACCGCCCAGTCGGCATCTTCAAGAATTTCGTCGCGCAGCAATTGCCGCTGGCCCTCGCTCCAGAAAAAGGCATCGGCCAGATGCAGATCCGGTTTGAGTGGCGAATGGCTGGCGATGAACTGGTCGATGCTGACGGCATCGTCGGGCAGGCCGAGCTGTTTGAACAAGGCGGGAAGATTGGGTCGCCGCGTTGGCAGAAGCTGTCGCCGCAGATAGCACACCGGTGATCCTCATCGCCCACAGCCTGGGCTGCATCACGGTGGCCCATTGGGCCGCTACCGCGCCGGTGCAATTGCTGCGACAGGTGCGCGGTGCATTGTTGGTCGCGCCGGCGGATGTGGAGCGGCCGGCCTGTGCTCCGGCGCTGCGCAATTTCGCGCCGATCCCCACGACAATGCTGCCGTTCCCCAGCCAAGTGGTCAGTTCCGACAACGACGCGGCGGTCAGTGCCCCGCGCGCCTTGGAGCTGGCCCGCAACTGGGGCGCCGAGGCCGGGATCCTGGCCGGGGCGGGGCATATCAATGTGAAGTCCGGCCACCAGCGTTGGGAGCAGGGATTCGCTTATCTCTATCGTCTGCAAAACCGCATGGAGCATCACGCCCTGCGTCGCGCCTGAATTTTTAGCGCCCTCCGTCTCCCGGCGGTTTGGGGCGGGAGCCTGCCATGAGTTTGCATGAAACCTTTGGTCAGCCCTTGCTGACCTTTCCCGATGCGGAAAAAAGCCCCCTGAGCATCCGCGCCAAGGCGCTGGTGTTCGTCGATCCACGCTCGCGGCAATTGCGCCAGGAACTGGAGCAACTGGCGCCACGGTCGGTTTCGGTATTGATTCGAGGTGAAACCGGCACTGGCAAGGAATTGCTGGCCCGGCACATCCATCGCGAAAGCAATCGCGGCGGGTTGTTTGTCTCGGTCAATTGCGGCGCCATCAGCCCGACCTACGCCGATGCCGAATTGTTCGGCTATGCCGCTGGCAGCCATAGCGGCTCGGTCAGCAGCCGGGCGGGGTGGTTTGGTTCGGCCAACGGCGGCACGCTGTACCTGGATGAAATCGGCGACTTGCCGTTGCCGATCCAGATCAAATTACTGGCGGCCCTGGAGAACCACGAGGTCACCCGTGTCGGCGCGCATCAGCCTAGTCCGGTGGATGTCCGACTGGTCGCGGCCACCAGCATCGACTTGGCCCAAGCGGTGGCCGTCGGGAAATTCCACGATCGGCTCTATCACTACCTGAGCGAGGGCCAACTCGAGCTGCCGGCCTTGCGCGAGAGGGTGGGCGACATTTTGTCCCTGGCCGAATATTTTCTGGGTATCTATAGCCAGCGCCTTGGGTTCACCGTGCCGTTGATCAGCGAAGCGGCGCAGCATGCGCTGGAACAGCACAATTGGCAGGGCAATACCCGTGAATTGGAAAACGTCATTCATTTTGCGTTGTTGGTGAGTGCCGGTGATGAGATTTTGCCGGAGCACCTGAACCTGCCTTCCCAGCCATCGACGCTGGAACTGATTGAGCGACAAGTGACGCAGGTCGTCGCCCGGGGCTCGGAAGCCGAGCGCAAAGCGCTCAAGGCGCTGCTCGATCAATTGGGCCAAACACTATAGGCCGCAATCTTATTCCCGTGGGCCTGTAGGAGCTGTCGAGTGCAACGAGGCTGCGATCTTGTCCCAGACAGTTGAGTCGCAAGCGAAAGATCCAACTCAAAAGATCGTCCGAACGCGGCC
>NZ_JAOSHO010000780.1 GCF_025917275.1 Pseudomonas agronomica
GTTGAGCAATTCCCGACGCTGGGCGAGGCTCTGCAACCCGCCGACGGTGACCCGCTGGCGACGACGAAACTGCTTGTCGGCTTCATCCACGCCCTGGTCCGTCACCCGTGCCTTCGGTGCATAAACAATGGATTTGCCAGCCGCCGGCGCGCAGGTACTGAGGAAAAAATCATCGTTGACCTGGGCCGGAATCGGCTGGAACAAAGCCCTGCGCAGGGCCAGCAAGGCGCCGTCGGCCGAGACCATGCAGCCTGTGCGGCTTTCCACCCGGCGCAGCCAGCCTTCGTAATGCCGATACAGACTGTCGCCGAGGCTCAGCCCCTTGCCAGGCACGGGGATGACCATGTGACCGGCGCAGGCGCCGACTTCAGGATCGCCCAGCGGCGCCAGCAGGTGGCCGAGGGTGTCGTGGGCCCATTGATTGTCGGCGTCGGTGAACACCAGGATGTCGCCGTAGCTATGGGCCACGCCGGTGTTGAGGGCGGCGGCCTTGCCCTGGCGTGGCAGGTCGAGCACGGTGATGCGCGAGTCGCCGATTTTGCGCGCGCAGGCCACCGTGTCGTCGGTGGAACCGTCGCTGGCGAGGATGATTCGCAGCGAGTGCGCCCGATAGTCCTGGGCCAGCAAGGTGCGCAATTTTTCTTCAATGTGCCGCGCCTCGTTATGGGCGGCGATGACGATGCTGACATCCATCGGCAAGGGCTTGCCGTAGCGGCGTACCGGAAAAAAAGGCGTCAGCGAGGTCAACAGCACGGGGTAGCCGAGGTAGGCGTAAACCGGCAGCAACAGGCAAGACCAATAAAAGAATTCAGCCACGGGCAGGTCTCCTGGCTTTCCATTGAAAAATATTGAGCAGTAACGCGGCGCCGGTGAGGTGCAGGCGCACGCCATGCAAGGCCCACAGTTGCAACGTCAGATGCGGGTCTCGCTGGCTCTGGCGCAGGCTCAGTACCAAGGCCGGCAGTGTGCTGATGAACAACAGCGTCAGCCCCAGGCGCGCCTGGCCCTGGAGCAGGGCGATCAGCGCCAGCAAGTCCAGGCCCCAGACGCCCATCGACAACGCCGGAAAACGCAACAGGCGCAGGCTCGCCCCATGGCTGCGCAACAACTGCCAATGACTGCCCTGGCGCCACAACTCCTTGCTCATCCACTCGCGCCAGCTACCTTCGTAGCCCCAGTGCACGGCCAGGCTTTCGTTGACCAGCAACAATTGCGCACCGGCCTGGCGCAGGCGCAGGGAGAAGTCCTTGTCTTCGCCCGTGCGCAGGGTTTCGTCGAAGCCGCCGACCTGATCGAACCAGGTGCGACGCATCAAGAGATTGGCGCTGGGCAACCATTGGACGCGATGCAAGGAGCGGGACCCCGGCCGCTGGCTGCGGCGTTGCCAAGCCTGTGCGAACCAGGGCGCCTGGCCGGGCGTGTCCAGGTCAAGCCCCAGTACATCGCCCTGACGGTCTTCCATTTCGATCAGCAACTTGAGCCAATCGGTCGGCATTTCCATGTCGGCGTCGATGAACGCCAGCCAATCACCGCGGGCGACCGCCGCGCCGCGGTTGCGCAGGGCGCCGATATGCACGCCGGGCAC
>NZ_JAOSHO010000781.1 GCF_025917275.1 Pseudomonas agronomica
GTGAAGTGCGGGAGCAAACTCTCTCGTCACGAATGTTCTGCAATACGTAATCTGGAGACCCCCCAATGGCCAACCCTCTACCCGACCTGAAACTGCTGCGCATTTTTGTCAGCGTGGTCCGGCACCAGGGGTTCGCCAACGCCCAGCACGAGCTCAACCTTTCCACGTCCGCCATCAGCACCTACATGAGCCAGCTCGAATCGGCCCTGGGCCTGGTGCTCTGCCATCGCGGCCGGGGCGGGTTCAGCCTGACCAGCAAAGGCGAGTTGTTCCATCAGGAAACCTTGCGCCTGCTCGGCGAGCTCGAAGGCTTCGAGCAATACGCCGCCGCGCTCAAGGGGGAACTGCGCGGTACGTTGAACCTGGGGGTGATCGATTCCACGGTCAGCGACAAGGCCTTGCCGTTCGCCGAAGCCATCGGCGCGTACAGCCAGGAACATCCGGCAGTGCATCTGCACCTGTCGGTCCTGAGCCCGTATGAACTGCAACTCGGCGTCCAGGACAACCGCCTGGACCTGGCGATCGGCGCGTTTTCCACGCGCATGAGCGGGCTGGTCTACATGCCGCTGTACCGCGAGCAGCATTGGTTGTATTGCAGCAATCGCCATTCCCTGTTCACCGAACGGCGCATCCCCGAACAAGTCATTACCCAGCAGCGCATGGTCGGGCGCGGTTACTGGAGCCAGGCCGAATTGGCCCGCCATGGTTTCAAGCACAGTGCGGCGACGGTGGAGAGCATGGAAGCCCAGTTGATCCTGGTGCTGTCGGGCGCCTACATCGGCTATCTGCCCGAACATTACGCCCAGGCCTGGGTCGACAAGGGCGATTTGCGCGTGCTGCTACCGGCGACGTTTGGTTATCAGGCGCCGTTTTCGATGATCGTTCGCCGTGGCCGCAGCCGCGAGCCGCTAATCCAGACCTTCCGTGATTTGCTCAAAGCTCAACTGAACCAGGCCTGACCATGTCCAGAATTCACTGCCCGCGCTGCCAACGACCACAAAGCCATTGCCTGTGCCCGTTGATCCCCAGCCTCGACAGCCGTACTCGCGTTCTGCTGTTGCAGCATCCCAGCGAAGTGAACCATGCCTTGAACACCGCGCGGCTGGCGGCGTTGGGGCTGACGAATGCCGAGTTGATCGTGGGCGAGGTGTTCGAGGATTTGCCCCGGCTGCTCAACCAACCGGGTTACCGGGCGCGTTTGTTGTTTCCCGCTGACGATGCACAGCCGATCCAGACCTATGGCGCGTCCGATGAGCCGCTGCTGTTGGTCGTGCCCGATGGCACCTGGCGCAAGGCGCGCAAGATTCTGCACCTCAATCCGCTGCTGGCGGCGCTGCCGAGGGTGACGTTGGCCGACGGCGGCGTATCCCGCTACCGCTTGCGCAAGGCGCCAGGGCCGGGGGCGCTGTCGACGGTGGAGGCGATTGTCCAGGCGTTGCAGATCCTGGAGGCACCGGCGAGTTTCGAGCCGCTGCTGAGGCCGTTCGAGGCGTTGATCGAGGGGCAGATTGCGGCGATGGGGGAGGAGACGTTCCGGCGTAATCATGCTGGAAAATAGGTGGTGTGGTTGCCGGCCT
>NZ_JAOSHO010000782.1 GCF_025917275.1 Pseudomonas agronomica
CATGGCTGCTACTTACCCAACCCCAAATTCGCCTCCGCCAAATCCAGCTCCCCCAGCACCTCCCGCAACACATCATCGCCAATCTGGTGTTCACGACTAAGCCGATACAACTCCAACCGCTGCGCCCGATAGGCCTTCAACCGCAGCCGACGCTCCAGCAAATCCATCTCGAACGCCAGCGCCTGGGCTTCGGCTGAGTCGTTGAATACCTCGAGCTGATGGCGATACTCGGACATCAACCGCGCCTTGACCTCCGTCGCCAGCGCAGCCTGGGCCGCGTCCGGTGCAACGCTTGGTTCTTCGACTTCCAGCGCGTGAATCGCCGCCTCAGCGGTTTTGCGCCACGCCTCGCGGACTTCGTTTCGGCGCTTGTCGTCAGGACTTTTCTCGATGCCACGCAGCAGCATCGGCAGGGCGATGCAGGCCGCGATCAGCGACAACAGGATCACCCCGGCGGCAATGAAGATCAGCAAGTCGCGCTCCGGGAATTCAACACCGGCGCTCAACAACAACGGCACCGACAGGACGCCCGCCAGCGTCACCGCCCCGCGCACCCCGCCGAAGGTCAACAACCAGCAGGAACGTGCCGTCGGCACCAGGGTCAGCTCGCCCTTGCCGCGCCAGCGGCGCAACAGCCCGGACACGCGCCAGATGCTTTGCACCCAGACAAACCGCAGCACCAGCAACACCAGGAAAATCGCCACCACCTCCAGGCAGCGATAAAACAGTGTTGGCCACAACGTCGTCTCGTGGCTGGTCACCGCCTTGATAATGTCCGGCAATTGCAAGCCCAGCAGCAGGAAGATCAGGCCGTTGAAGGCGAATTCCAGCAACGCCCAGACGCTGCGATTGAGCAGCCGCGTGCCCGTCTGGCGCGGCAGCAGGTCGAGCCAGCTCTGCATCATCCCCGCCGCTACCGCCGAGAGAATGCCCGAGGCGCCCAGGCGTTCAGCCAGCACATAGGCGGCAAACGGCAGTAACAACATGAACACCACGTGGGTCGCCGGATCGTCCCAGCCTCGAGCAATCATCCAGGCGCGCAAGCGACCCATCAGCCAACTCAGCGCCACGCCCACCAACAGGCCGCCGACCGCCACCAGGACGAAGGCCAGGCTCGCCCCCGCCAGGGAAAACACGCCGGTGATTGCCGCTGCCAGGGCGAACTTGAAGGTCACCAGGCCCGACGCATCGTTCATCAACGCTTCGCCCTGGAGCATGTGCATCAACGGTGCGGGCAAGCGATCCCGGGCAATTGCCGAGACCGCCACGGCGTCGGTCGGCGACAGGACAGCCGCCAAGGCGAAGGCCACCGGCAACGGGATATCGGGCAGCAACCAATGAATGAAATAACCCGCCAACACCACCGTGAACAGAACCAGCCCCACCGCCAGCGTCAGGACCGGCCCACGCAGGCGCCAGAGCTCGCGCTTGGGCATCCGCCAACCGTCGGAGAACAGCAGCGGCGGCAAGAACAAAAACAGGAACAACTCGGGATCAAGCGCCACATGCAGCCCCAGCGAAGGCCAGGCCAGCACGGCACCGGCAGCGATCTGCACCAGGGGCAACGGCAGCGG
>NZ_JAOSHO010000783.1 GCF_025917275.1 Pseudomonas agronomica
CTTCGCGATTACGGAAATGGTGATAGAACGATCCGCGCGTCACATTCAATCGGCGCGCTAGACTCTCGGCTGAAACGCCAATATGCCCTACCTGGTCGAGGGCCTCAAAACCAGCCGAGATCCAACGGTTACGCGTTAGTTTTTCCATTCGTTATTTCGCTCCTATTTCGCACCATACAGGCTGTGTATGGCGCGCAACCGATTGATACCTTGCGAACACCGGCAACGATGGCCGTTGCGTTTCATACGCCAGCAGTTTTGATGGAGCTCGCCTTGAAGAAAATCGTTCTAGTTGCTTTCGACCAGTTCACGGATATCGACCTATTCCTGATGTGGGACATCTTGGGCCGCAACACCAAAGACTGGCACGTCCGAATATTGGGTTCCAGCGCTATCGTGCGTTCGGCCCATGGCCTGCCTGTTTCAGTGCACGGTCCGCTTTGCGAGGCCAACAGTGCCGACGCGGTATTGTTCGTCAGCGGCAAGGAAGGGATACCCGCCGCACTTGCCGCGCCAGATTTTCTGCCATCGTTCGAACTTGACCCCAGACGCCAGCGAATCGGCTCTATCTGCGCTGGGGCTTTCATTCTTGAACGGCTTGGGCTGCTCAGCGGCCGGGCAACTACACACCCGGATGCACGATCGGGCTTGCAAGCCCTGGGAATTGAATCTGTAGACCAGCCGCTTGTATGCCAAGGGAATGTGGCAACCGCGGGCGGATGCCTTTCGGCGCTCTATCTGGTGGGATGGTTGATCGAATCCTGGTTCGACGTCGACAAGCGCCGTGCGACATTGCTCCCTGTTCTGCCAGCGGGGCAACAAGCACTCTATGATGCCTTGATCGGGCTCAGTATCCGTCAAGGAGAAATGGGTGTCGGCCAACAAAAAAAGCGACATGGCATGTCGTCCAATTGGTAGTTAGCACTCAGGAGAGAGATACCCAATGCGCCGAGAATTTGAGCTCATCACGTCCGTGCCGGTCCCCTCGAGGTCCGGCGTCATTCACCTTTACAAGGCGATGAACCTGGCGGACGCCTTTGCGATTCGGCTACCTGCGGGCGCATCCGGCGATCCAGATTCGCTGGCTCGATTCATCCTTTCCAACCAACCATCCTGGATCGGATGGCTCATGAAAGTCCGAGACACAATCGCTGCCTGCTTTGGTCTCAAGACAGCCAGGCATTTGGCGACGCTTGCTGATCGGATTCAAATCTTCAAGGTCTACAGCTCGAACCAGACCGAAATCGTATTGGGAGAGGACGACAAGCACCTCGACTTCCGGATATCGATCCTGTGTTCAGGAGAGGCAGAGCCAGAGGGCAGTCGCCAATTGGTGTTTTCAACCGTGGTCCATTGTCACAACCGTCTGGGCCGGGCCTACCTCTTTGTTATTGCTCCGTTTCACCGCTTGGTTGTCAAGGCCAGCCTTCGCCGTGCAGCGCGCGTTGGTTGGCCTTTGGCTGTCTGAGTCGCGACACAAAAAATCCCGTGGCGAGGGAGCTTGCTCCCGCTGGGACGGTCCGACGCTTTGGGCGAAGCCGCCCCAAAAGGCATGGCGCTTTTTTTCCAGAAAA
>NZ_JAOSHO010000784.1 GCF_025917275.1 Pseudomonas agronomica
AGCTGAATAACCAATACCTCAGCGCCAAGGCCACGGTGCCGCAGATGCAATTGCTCAATGCCGAAGAAGCCTGCGTGCGGCTGCCAATCCTGCGCCGGGAAAAAGTCCACGGCGCTATCTATGACCCCACGGCCTGTGACATCGACACCGATGCGCTGCACCAGGGTTACTTGCGCGGCATTCGTCGCAACGGCGGCGAAGTGCATACCGACAGCGAAGTGCTCGACTTGATCCGCGACGATCAAGGGCAATGGCAGGTCAGGATCGCCGGCCAGACGTTCCGCGCGCCCGTGCTGGTCAACGCGGCGGGCGCCTGGGCCGATCAGGTGGGCGTAATGGCCGGCGCGCGCAAGCTGGGCCTGCAACCCAAGCGGCGGGCGGCGTTCATTTTCGCCGGCCCGGAGGGCGTGGACAGCCATGACTGGCCGATGTTGGTGAGCCTCGACGAATCCTTCTACATGAAGCCGGACGCCGGCATGTTCCTCGGCTCGCCCGCCAATGCCGACCCGGTCGAGCCCCACGACGTGCAGCCCGAAGAGCTGGATATCGCCATGGGCATCTACCAGATCGAAGAAGCCACCACCCTGACCATCCGCCGCCCGACCCGCACTTGGGCCGGATTGCGCAGCTTCGTGCATGACGGTGATCTGCTGGCCGGTTTCGATGGGCAGGTGCCAGGATTTTTCTGGGTCGCGGCCCAGGGCGGCTACGGCATCCAGACCTCTCCCGCCATGGGCCAGGCCAGCGCGGCGCTGGTGCGTGGCGAACCGCTGCCCGATGGCCTCGCCCGTTTCGGCTTGAACGCCGCAATGCTATCGCCCGCTCGCCTGGGCTGATCTTCATCGAGGTGACGCATCGCCACGATTGCGGCACACTCCCTCGCGCCCCTGCTTCACGGGGCGCTGACCGCCTGGAGTCCTGTCATGAATGCCCCGCAAGCCGATCCGGCGCTGGATAATTTCCGCACCATCGCCGACGCCATCGCCACGCTTTTCTACCCCCACGCCGAAGTGGTGCTGCATGACCTGCGCACGCAACGGGTCGATTACATCGCCAACAACCTGTCCAAGCGCGAAATTGGCGATGACTCGTCCTTGGAAGACATGCTCAGCGAAGACGTCAGCGAACGAAACATCGGGCCCTACGAGAAGCTGAATTGGGACGGGCAAAAGATCCGCAGCCTCAGCAGCGTGCTGCGAGACGCCAAGGGCCACCCCCTGGCGGTGCTGTGCATCAATCTGAATATTTCGCTGTTCGAAAACGCCAAGGCGGCGTTGGACCTGTTCCTGTCGCCGAACAAATTGATTGCGCAACCGGACTCACTGTTTCGCGATGATTGGCAGGAGCGGATCAACACTTTCCTCCACGCCTGGATGCGCGAGCGTCAATTGAGCCTGAACCTGCTGACCCGCGACCACAAACGCGAGCTGGTGCTGGCGCTGCATGCCGAAGGCGCGTTCAAGGGCAAGAGCGCGTCCAACTATGTGGCGAATGTGCTGAACATGGGACGGGCGACGGTGTACAAGCATTTGAAGGAGTTGAAGGGCTAAGATTTGTGTTGCCTGGCCTGGCC
>NZ_JAOSHO010000785.1 GCF_025917275.1 Pseudomonas agronomica
CGCCGGGCCCCACCCCACCCAACAGATAAACCGGCCTGTCGAAACCCTCGATCAACCGAGCCGCCTCATCCCACCCCAGTGGCTTGGCATCGGGATGGGTCTGGGTCGGCTGCACAGGCGAAAGCGTGACGAAATCCACATCCATCTGCTGCGCCAGGGACAACTCCTCAGCGTTATGGCACGAGGCCGCAAGCCAGCGGTCCTTGCCGAACGGTCGACCGGCCGCCGCATGCTTGCGCAATTGCGCGGCGGTGATATGCCAGCCAGCGGAGGGAAAATCCCCCAGCCATTCAAACGGCCCCTTGAGCATCAGTTGCGCCTTGCCGGCACACAGCCCCACCGCGTCCACCGCCAGGTCGCGGTATTGCGGGTCGTAGCCGTTGGGTGCGCGCAGCTGGACCAACTTGATCCCGCCGGCAATCGCCTTCTGCATGCCCCGCAGCAAGACCGGCGTTTCCAGACCTTCGGGCGTGATCAGATATTCACCCGGCAAACGAGCCGCCGCGACGATCGGCTGGTTGGCCGCCGGAAATTCGTAATTCGTCAACTCACGGGCCGTCACCCACGCCAGCGGTTGACCTTCGGCGCCATGGGGCGCGCCGCTGAAAGCCGAAACCTCCCAGACGTCGAGCAACACTTGTTTGTCCGGGTAATCGTGGCGCACCTTGATCAATGGCCGGGCGGCTTCGACGACGATACCCAGTTCCTCGTTTAGCTCCCGGGCCAAGGCGGTTTCGACGGACTCATCCACCTCGACCTTGCCACCGGGAAACTCCCACAGGCCGCCCTGGTGTTGGGTGTCGGCCCGACGGGCAATCAGGATTTTACCAGCAGCGTCACGAATGACCGCCGCCGCCACATGAACTCGTTTCACCGCGCAGTCTCCTCCAGGCCAGCCTGTTGCCACGCTTTGAAAGCTGGCCATTGATATAAGGTTTCAACGTAGGCCTCATCGACCTCCGGCAGTGCCACTCGATAAGTGCGCAAGCGCACCGCGACAGGGGCAAAAAATGCGTCGGCCAGACTGATGCGACCAAACAGATAAGGACCGGGTTCGGGCGCCACTCCACGGCATTCAGCCCACAGCGCCAGCATCCGCTCAATTTCCACCTGCACTTCAGATGGCATAGGCGACAGCGGCGCATCGTGCAGCACGTCCATGGGCATATGATTGCGCAGGGCGAAAAAGCCGCTGTGCATTTGCGCACAGGCCGAGCGGGCCTGCGCCCGGGCGGCCACATCCTTGGGCCAGAGTCCGGCATCCGGGAATTGTTCGGCCAGGTATTCGCCGATCGCCAGGGAATCGGCGATCACGCCGAATTCGGTCTTGAGCAACGGGACCTTGGCCGTGGCCGAATATTTGAGCAGCTTTTCGCGGGTATCGGGCTGGCCGAGCCTGACCAGTTCTTCGGTGTACTTCGCGCCGGTCAGCGCCAGGGCCAAGGCGCCACGCAGGGACCAGGAAGATAGATCTTTGTCGCCGATGATCAGGTGCAGGCTCATGTGGATTCCTTTCTTATGGTTCTGAGGTGTCTGTTATGGTGCCATCGCGAGCAAGCTCGCTCCCACA
>NZ_JAOSHO010000786.1 GCF_025917275.1 Pseudomonas agronomica
GGGCACGGCGTGCTTTCGAAGGGTGTCACGCTCGGCTGCGCAGCCATTGCAGGAAGCGTTTCTTGGCGACCGGCTTGGGCAGTTCACGGGTCAGGTTCTGGGCCAGGTGGATGCGCACGTCCAACAGGTTTTTCATGGCGTCGCCGATGTCGCGACGGGCCTCGAGGCAAGGTTTGAGGTAGCTGTTCTCGATGCGATAAAGCGTGCAGAAAGTCTTGGCGTTGAAATTGGCCAGCGCCGCTTGCTCGGCGACGATCCCGGCTTCGCCGATCACCTCGCCCGGCCCCATGCGCCCGCCCTCGAGGGGCTGGCCGTTACGCAGGAGGCTCACGCTGACGACGCCGGACTCGATGATGAACAGATGATCGCTGACCTCCCCGGCCGCCAGGATCACCTCGCCCGCGCGAAACGTCTGCAGGGTCATGTTCTGGCTGAAGGTGTCTTTCTCGTCCGGGCGCAGGGTGGAAAAAATGCTCGAGCTTTCCAGCAACGCCCGCGGCCGCGACACCGCCAGGGCCGCCGTGCTTTCGCTGGTGGACAGCAGGCTCACGCCCGATGCATGCAGATGCCGAAACGCCAGGTCGAACAGTTGATTGCGCACCTCGCGTTTCTGCCCCATCGAGGCCACGAATCCGCTGATTTCATATTCCGCCCCGGCGCTGCTGGTGCTCTTGAGCGTGACGCAGGGCGCCGGGCTGGCAAGCAATGCGCGACAGCCGATCATCGCCCGTTCCAGCGCTTCGATCACCTTTTGCGGTCGCGCATGGGGACTGACCTGAATGCTGATGGACAAACCATGCATGTCGCTCGGTCGGCTGAAGTTGACGATCTTGGCTTTCGCCGCCAGCGAGTTGGGGATCACCGCCATGCTGCCCTGGGAGGTCTGCAGTCGCGTGGCACGCCAGTCGATGTCGGTGACCCGGCCTTCGGTGCCGTCGATGGAAATCCAGTCATCGACTTGATACGGCTTGGTGGTGTTGAGCACGATGCCGGAAAACACATCGCTGAGGGTGCTCTGCAAGGCCAGGCCGACGATGATCGCCATCGCGCCGGAGGTTGCCAGCACGCCCTTGACCGGCAGGTCGAGCACATACGCCAATGCCGCGATGACTGCGACCAGGAAAATCACCGCCCCCAGCAAGTCCTGCAACAACCGCCCCGTATGGCCGACCCGTTGCATCATCACCGCACCGATCATCACGGTCAGGGTCCGCGCGGCGAACAACCACCAGGCAATCTGCAAACCAGTCGCCGCCAGGTGCCGTGGCACGTCGTCGACCCACTGCGCGGGCTGCATGGGGTTGAGGCCTTCGTTGAACAGCAGCATGCTGAACAACATGAAAATCACCAGCCGCCCGCCGATCTTCCAATACATCCGTTCGGCACTGACGAACCGCCACGCCAGCAAATCGAGCACAAGCAACGCCAAGGCACTGAGCAGCGGGTGGTTGGTGATCAGGGAGAACATCGGGGACAGCTCCAAGAGGGCGATTGGCGAAGATTGGCACAGAATGAACACGCTGTAGAGATCACCCACAAAACCTTGTGGGAGCGAGCTTGCTCGCGA
>NZ_JAOSHO010000787.1 GCF_025917275.1 Pseudomonas agronomica
CGCCTGGCGAAGCTCGCCCATGTCGAAGGGCTGGAGCACCTCAAGCAGGCCCAGCGCGACGGCAGGGGCGTGATCCTCATGGCACTGCATTTCACCACGCTGGAAATCGGCGCGGCGCTGCTGGGCCAGCAGCACACCATCGACGGCATGTACCGCGAGCACAATAATCCGCTGTTCGACTATATCCAGCGCCGGGGCCGGGAGCGGCACAATCTCGATTCCCTGGCCGTGGAGCGTGAAGACGTACGCGGCATGCTCAAGTTGCTGCGCGCCGGTCGGGCGATCTGGTATGCGCCGGACCAGGACTACGGTGCCAAGCAAAGCGTGTTCGTGCCATTGTTTGGCATCCAGGCCGCGACAGTCACCGCCACCAGCAAATTCGCCCGCCTGGGCAAGGCGCTGGTCGTGCCGTTCGTCCAGGAGCGCCTGGCCGATGGCAGCGGCTATCGCCTGGTGATCCAGCCGCCGTTGGAGGACTTTCCCGGCGAGACCGATGAAGGCGATTGCATTCGGATCAATCAATGGATCGAGCGCTCGGTGAGTGCCTGTCCCGAGCAATACCTCTGGGCCCATCGGCGTTTCAAGAGCCGTCCGCCGGGTGAGCCGAAGCTGTACGAAAAACGCGGTTGAGTATGTAGTCCAATTGACTGAGCACGGAGCATCGCGATGACCCCAGCTGAACCGGTGACAGGATTGATTCTTTCCGGCGGCGGGGCTCGGGCGGCGTATCAGGTGGGCGTATTGGCGGCCATCGCCGAGCTGTTGCCGGACGGGGCGCGAAACCCGTTTCCGGTGATTGTCGGCACGTCGGCTGGCGCCATCAACGCGGTCAGCCTGGCCAGCGGGGCGACCGATTTCAAGACCGCCATCGAGCGGCTGACGGCGTTCTGGCAGGCGGTGCGCAGCCATCAGGTGATGCGCAGCGATTGGCGCGGCGTGCTTGCCCAGGCGACACGTTTCTTCAGCCACAGCCTGTTGGGCCTGGGGGCCAAACTGCCGGTGGCGCTGATCGACAGTTCGCCATTGCGTGAGTTGCTCCAGGCGCAATTTCACGCGTCGGGTATCGAGCAGGCGATTACCGAGCACCAATTGCGGGCGGTGGCAGTGACTGCGTTCGGCTACGAGTCTGGACAGGCGGTGACGTTCTATCAAGGTCGCGGCACCATTGGCGCCTGGTTGCGGCATCGGCGTATCGGTGTGCCCGCGCAGTTGTCGGTCGAGCACTTGCTCGCCAGCTCGGCGATCCCCTTGTTATTCGCGCCGGTCAAGATCGGCCCTCAATACTTCGGCGACGGTGCGGTGCGCCAATCGGCGCCGATCAGTCCAGCCTTGCACCTGGGGGCCAATCGTGTCCTGGTCATCGGTGTCAGTGGCAACCCCCGCGGCGCGGGTGGGCAAACGCCCCAGGAGCGCAGCTACACCGGCTTGCAACCGACGCTTGCGCAGATTGGCGGCCACATGCTCAACAGTACGTTCATCGACAGCCTGGAAAGCGACATCGAATTGCTGGAGCGTCTCAACCAGTTCAGTCACTTGCTGCCCGACGATGTACCGGCCCACGC
>NZ_JAOSHO010000788.1 GCF_025917275.1 Pseudomonas agronomica
TCCTACAACCCCTACAACCCCTACAACCCCTACAGCTCTTACAATTCCTACCCGGCCTGCTTCGCATCGAGGCTCAGCATCCTCCAGCCCACCGACCTTTGCAATGCTGGCGCGACCTGCCGGTCACAGACTGTCTCAGCCATGGCACAAACTGTCACACCTCGCGTATCGCAACCGTGACACAGCCCCTCCGTTTGTCCGGCCAACTCCTCCTAAAGTCTTGATTTACGGGCCCTGCAAGGCAATGGCCCAACCTTTGCTCTAGGCTTAAGTACCAGCGCAAATTTGCGCGGCTCCCTAATAAGCACAAAAGCCAAGGAGAACTCATCATGCGTTACGCTCACCCCGGTACTGAAGGCGCTATCGTTTCGTTCAAGGCTAAATACGGTAACTACATCGGCGGCGAGTTCGTCGCGCCTGTCAAAGGTCAGTACTTCACCAACACATCCCCGGTCAATGGCCAGCCCATCGCCGAATTCCCGCGCTCCACGGCCGAAGACATCGACAAAGCCCTGGACGCCGCCCACGCTGCCGCCGATGCCTGGGGCGCCACGTCGGTCCAGGCCCGTTCGCTGATCCTGCTGAAAATCGCCGACCGCATCGAAGCCAACCTGGAAACCCTGGCGATCACCGAATCCTGGGACAACGGCAAGGCCGTGCGCGAAACCCTCAACGCCGACATCCCCCTGGCTGCCGACCACTTCCGCTACTTCGCCGGTTGCCTGCGGGCCCAGGAAGGCAGCGCCGCCGAGATCGACGGCAACACCGTGGCCTATCACATCCATGAACCGCTGGGCGTGGTCGGGCAGATCATCCCGTGGAACTTCCCGCTGTTGATGGCCGCCTGGAAACTCGCCCCGGCTCTCGCCGCCGGTAACTGCGTGGTGCTCAAGCCGGCCGAGCAAACCCCGCTGGGCATCTGCGTGCTGATGGAGCTGATCGGCGACCTGCTGCCGCCGGGCGTGCTGAACGTGGTGCAAGGCTTCGGCAAAGAAGCCGGCGAAGCCCTCGCCACCAGCAAGCGCATCGCCAAGATCGCCTTCACCGGTTCCACCCCGGTGGGCTCGCACATCATGAAATGCGCCGCCGAGAACATCATCCCGTCCACCGTCGAACTGGGCGGCAAGTCGCCGAACATCTTCTTCGAAGACATCATGCAGGCCGAGCCGAGCTTCATCGAAAAAGCCGCCGAAGGCCTGGTGCTGGCGTTCTTCAACCAGGGTGAAGTCTGCACGTGCCCATCCCGCGCCTTGGTGCAGGAGTCGATCTACGACGAATTCATGCAAGTGGTCATGAAGAAAATCGAGCAGATCAAGCGCGGCGACCCGCTGGACACCGACACCATGGTCGGCGCCCAGGCGTCCGAGCAGCAATTCGACAAGATCCTGTCCTACCTGGAAATCGCCAAGGGCGAAGGCGCGCAACTGCTGACCGGCGGCCAGGTGGAAAAACTCGAAGGCAACCTCGCCAGCGGGTATTACATCCAGCCGACCCTGCTCAAGGGCACCAACAAGATGCGTGTGTTCCAGGAAGAAATCTTCGGCCCGGTGGTGAGCATC
>NZ_JAOSHO010000789.1 GCF_025917275.1 Pseudomonas agronomica
CAGCTCCTACGCAGCTCCCTACGCAGCTACATAGCGCCGGCGCTCCAGCGGGAGCAGGTCCCCCCCCGTTAATGCTCGATATGTTCATCCGGCCGCTTGGCCCGTCGCCCATCCTGTTTCGACAACTGGGAAAAAATCGTTGCCGCCAGCATCGCCATGATCCCCACCGTCACGAAGGTCAATTGGAACGCGCCCAACACCGTGTCCACGCCGTCGTTGCCAACCTGGGCCGTGAAGCCGCCAAGCAAGGCGCCGGCACACGCTACGCCGAGGCTGAGGGACAGTTGCGCCACCACTGACAACAGGCTGTTGCCGCTGCTGGCGCTGGCGTCGTCCAGGTCGATCAGGGTCACGGTGTTCATCGCGGTGAATTGCAGCGAGTTGATTGCCCCCAGCACCGCCAGATGCGCCAGCAACAGCCAGTACGGAGTCTGTTCGCTGACCAGGCCCATGCTTGCCAGCATCACGCCCAGGGCGAGGGTATTGGCGGTAAGGACAATGCGATAGCCGAAGCGCTCGATCAATGGCCGGGCGACCGATTTGGCGACCATCGCCGCGGCCGCCAGTGGCAGCATGCTCATCCCCGCCTGGGAGGGCGAATAGCCCAGGGCGACTTGCAACAACAACGGCACCAGGAACGGCAGGGCGCCGCTGCCCAGGCGCGCGAACAGGTTGCCGAGGATGCCCACGGCGAAGGTCCGGGTCTTGAACAGCGACGGAGGGAACAGCGCGTTCTCGACGTGCCCGGCCCGCAACCAGTACGCCGCCAGGCAAGCCATGCCGCCGAACAGCAGCAACATCACCCGCAGGTGCGGCAGGTGCAGTTCCCCCAGGCCTTCCATGGCGATGGTGATCAGCACCATCGCCGCGCCAAACAGCAAAAAGCCCAGGCCATCGAAGCGCGTGCGCTCGCTGCCGCGCAGGTCCGGAATGAATTTCCACACGGCATAGCAGCCGATCACGCCCACCGGCAGGTTGATGATGAAGATCCAGTGCCAGGTCATGTATTCCACCATCCAACCGCCCATGGTCGGGCCGATCAGCGGGCCGAGCAGCCCGGGAATGGTGATAAACCCCATGATTCGTACCAGCTCCGAGCGGGGATACGCCCGAAGCACCACCAGCCTGCCCACCGGCAGCATCAGTGCACCGCCCAGGCCTTGGATGACCCGGGCGCCGACCAGCATGCTCAACGAACTGGACAAGGCGCAGAGCAAGGAGCCGAAGCTGAACAACAGGATCGCGCCGAAGAAAATCTTCTTGGTGCCGAAGCGGTCGGCGATCCAGCCCGACGCCGGGATCAACAGCGCCACGGTGAGCATGTAGGCGATGATCACGCCTTGCATGCGCAGCGGGTTTTCCGCCAGGTCACTGGCCATGGCGGGCAGGGCAGTGTTGAGGATGGTCCCGTCGAGGGACTGCATGAAAAAGGCAATCGCCACGACCCACGGGAGCCAGCGGGCGGTGACGGCATCGAGGGGAGCGCGGTTGGGCATGGGACCTCTTGTGTGAAAAGTGAACAGCTACCAGTGGCAAGGAAGCTCTTGTGGCGA
>NZ_JAOSHO010000079.1 GCF_025917275.1 Pseudomonas agronomica
TCGCTCAGCACCGTGCTGCACTCCTCAGCCAACACCCCACCCTCGAACATCACCCGATGGTTCAGGAAGCCCTGGCTGAAAAACTGTCCCTGGCTCTGCACAATCCCTGCCTTGGGCTCCAGCGCTCCATAGACGACCCGGGCGATACGTGAATGAACGATGAGGCCGGCGCACATGCTGCACGGCTCCAGGGTCACGTAGAGGATGCTACCCGGCAGGCGATAGTTGCTCACCGCCTGGGCGGCGGCGCGGATGGCGACCATTTCCGCGTGGGCGCTGGGATCGTGACCGCTGATCGGGCAGTTGAAGCCGCGCCCGATGACCTCGCCATCCTGCACCAGCACCGCGCCCACCGGCACTTCGCCCAGCGCCGCGCCTTGTGCCGCGAGCGCCAGGGCTTCGCGCATGAAATCCTGGTCACGGCTGCGGTCAATGATCCTGGCGGGGCGAATCTGGCGCATCACGCCACCTCGATGGCGGCCATCAGGCCGGTTTCCATGTGGTCGATCACATGGCAATGGAACATCCACACGCCCGGATTATCCGCCACCAATGCCACCTGCGCCCGCTCGTTCTTGCCCAGCAGGTAGGTGTCGGTGAAATACGGGATGACTTTGTGGCGGTTCGACGCAATCACCTTGAAGCTCATCCCGTGCAAATGGATCGGATGCTGGTACTGGGTCATGTTTTTCAATTCGAAAATGTAGCTCTGGCCTTTCTTCAGCGTGGCGATCGGCCGGTCGGCGCAGGTCTTGTCGGTGATGTCCCAGGCCTTGCCGTTGATCTGCCAGAGGCTCGGCGGCTTGCCGTTGTCCGTGTTGACCGACACCGAGCCGACCCATTCGAAATTGAAGTTGAGTTTCTCGGCATTGGCCAGGTCCGGTTCGGACACCGGGTTAGGCGGCAACGCAGGCGGCCATGGCGTCGGCGCGTCGTTATTGGGCACCGAACGCAAGGTACCCAGGCGTACCGGGCCATTGCGCAACGATAACTCTTCACCGGCCGGTGGGGCCTTGATCGCCAGGCAAATGCGCATGCCTGGGCCCAGCCAGTATTCCTTGCCCAGCGGGCGCGGTTCGATGGGGTTGCCGTCCAGCGCGTAGATCTGCGCCTCAACGCCTGGAATGTTGATGCGATAAGTGAGCGTGTTGTCGAGGTTGAGCAAACGCACCCGGGTGATCTGCCCGGCCGGCAGGTCAATCACCGCTTGCGACACCCCATTGATGGTCGACAGCCGTCCAGCCGTGCCGCCGCGCGCCGCCTCACGGGGAATGCTGAACTCGACAAACTGGCCCTGCTCGTTCACATGCCAGCTCTTGAGGCTCAAGGTCTGCTCATATTTGAAACCGGTGGGCTCGCGCTCTTCGATGATCAGCGGCCCCACTAACCCTCTTCCCAGTTCTTCGCTGCTGTTGACGTGGGGGTGATACCAATAGCTGCCGGCATCCGGCACGCGGAATTTGTAATCGAAATACTCGCCCGGCAGCACCGGCAGTTGCGAGACGTACGGCACGCCGTCCATTTCCAGCGGCAGGCGGATGCCATGCCAATGAATGGTGGTCGCGACCGGCAGGTGATTGATGAAACGCACCCGCAACCATTCGCCCTGGCGCGCTCGCAGCTCGGTGCCCGGCGCCGACGGACCAAACGCCCAGGCCTGTGTCTTGTGCCCGGCCACCAATTCCACGTCCAGGGGCGCGGCGATCAATTCATAGTCGTGACCGGCCTCGGCATCCGCCATCTTGCCCAACCAATACCGCGACGTGCCTCCAGCACCCACACCAACGACAACAAGACCGGCCAGGCCACCGAGTATTTGGCGACGGGTAAAGGACATGAACGCGACTACCTCTGCATCTGCGACGGACCGGCGGGCCCGCAAAAGGCGAATACGATACACCCGCAGATGAGAAACGGTAAGGAAACCAAGATGAAAAAAACCTGTGGTGGTCACTTCCCGACAAAAGAATGAACCGAGCGGTCAGCGCGCGTTTACCCCCCGAGGCGTAAAAAAGGCCAGCGCCGCCGCAACGACGAACAAGGCAGGCACATCGCCGAGCAAGTGCCCGTAGTGCGACGCCCCATCCATCCCGACGCCAAATGACTGCACCGCCATGATCGCGCCATGTACGACGCTCGACCAAACGGTGAACCAGATCAGGCTCAGGTGCTTCATCGGCTCGCGGGACGCCCTCAGCAGGAACACGCCGAGTGTCGCGTAGATGCCGACAATCATCAGCGGATAGTCGGAATGGCCGCTGTGCCACGTCCAGCCGGACGGCCACAGGATCATCAACGGCCAGATCGCGAATACGGCGATCAGACCGACCACGATCAAAACGATGCGCAGGGCGGCGAGTTTTTCAGTGTCGTTCATGGCAGGCTCCGGGATTGCGGCGTGTGATTCGCCGCAATGGGTTGCCTGAAGTGTAGAACACACTTGGAGCGCACACCGGCTCCTCCCGTGGCGAACGGCTGTACGGAACTGCCGAAGGTTGCGATCTTTTGATTTGATCTTTCGCTTGCGACCCAATGGTCTGGGACGAGATCGCAGCCTCGTTGCACTCGGCAGCTCCTACATAGTTCCTACATAGTTCCTACATGGTTTCTACACAGCTCCTACGGTGGTTCAGCCTTGTAAGCCGGTGATCAAATGCACCACGCCGTTATCCAGCGTCATCAGCCCCGTCACACCGGCCGCGCTCAACCCCGCCCGATCGATGCGCGTCACATCCCGCAGTTCCACCCGCAGCCGCGTCAAGGCCACGGGCTGATGGGACTTGAGATTTTCAACGCCGCCCAAAGCCGCCAACATCGCTGGCGCCAACCCATCAGCCACTACCGGCGGCCTGGACTCATCCGGCACCAGGTCCGGGGTCAGGGCTTTCCAGAAAACCTGCTGCAGTCTGTCGAACATTTTCATTGCTCCGTAACCAGGGTGGCCGGATGGGCCGTGGATGGACAAGTACGCAGGAGATTACGCACCTGCTCCGCGCTGCCCTGGCCCAAGGCCTGTTGAGCAAGCGCGCGGCAAACAGTCAGGTCCCATTCCCGTACGCAGGCCTTGATCGTCGGAATCAGCGGCACGCTGACTGATAACTCGTGGACACCAAGCCCCAGCAACACCGGCACCGCCAAGGGCTCCGATGCCAGCGCGCCACACACACCGACCCATTTTCCATGGGCGCGAGCGGCCTCGGTCGTGCGGGCGATCAGTCGCAACACCGAGGGATTCAGGCTGTCGGCCTGGCTGGCCAGGCGCGGGTGGTCACGGTCCATGGCCAGGGTGTATTGGGTCAGGTCGTTGGTACCGATGGAAAAGAAGTCCACTTCAGGTGCAAACAGGTCGGCCATCAGCGCCGCCGCGGGTACTTCGATCATGATGCCCAGCTTTGGCGCCTGCTTGAGTCCCAGGTTGCGGACCTCTTCGTCCAGCATTTGCCGCGCCATCCTCAATTCCGCCAGTTGCGTGACCATCGGCAGCATGATGTGCAGCCGCGCCAGTCCCGAACAGGCGAGAATTGCCCGGAACTGTTCGCGCAACAGTTGCGGCCGCTCCAGGCACAGGCGAATGCCGCGCAGGCCCAGGAATGGATTGGCCTCAGGAGCCATCGGCACATAGGCCAACGGTTTGTCCCCGCCCACATCCAGCGTGCGTACCACCAGGTTGCGCTCAGGGCCCAGGGCCCGCGCGACTGCGCAGTACAGGGCCGCTTGCTCGTCGTGGCCGGGTGGGTGCGCGCGATCCAGGTAGAGCAGTTCGGAGCGCAACAGCCCGACGCCTTCGCCTCCCAAGACCATGGCCTGTTCCACGTCCCGCAGCGAGCCAACGTTGGCGCTGACTTCGACTCGATGGCCATCCAGGGTACGAGCCGCCTGGGCCGACTGTTCAAGATCACGCTGATGTCGCTGGCGCTGGCGGTCGTTGGCGGCCTGGCGTTCCTCGATCAGGGCTTGATCGGGGCTTACGTGCAGCTCGCCGCCGTCGGCATCGAGCAATACCTGGGTGCCGTTATCCAGCGCCAGTACCTGTTGCGCCACGCCACACAACGACGGCAGGCCCAGCGCACGGGCGAGGATCGCGACATGGCTGGTGGCGCCGCCGCCCACGGTGACGAAACCGGCGATCCGCGAAGTATCAAGGCTGGCAGTCTGGGACGGCGTCAGCTGTTCCGCGACGAGGATTGACTGCTCAGGCAGGCTCCAGCGCTCCTCTTGAACCCCCAGGATCAGCTTGAGCACCCTTTGCCCGACATCGGCCAGGTCCATCGCACGCTCGGCCAACAAGGCACTGCCCAACTGTCGGAACAGGGAAGCGGTTGCCTCGGTTGCGGTTTTCCAAGCGAATGCCGCGCTCCGGCCCTCGGCCACCAGGGCCTGGGCCTGCTCCAGCAACGTAGGATCTTCCAGTAACTCTTCATGGGCGCTGAAGATCTGCGCCTGAACGGTACCCGCCGCCTCGCCCTGCAATGCCCTCAAGGCCTGCGTCGCCTGCGCCAGCGCTCGCTCCAGCGCGGCCCGTTCGATTTCGATCCCTGTGCCCGTCGGTTCGATGTCCAGTTCCTGGGACGCAATCTGGACCACGACGCCCAACGCAGAGCCGGGCGACGCGCAGACGCCCCGCAGCCGATCGGGTACCGAAGGCGCGACAAGGGGGGCCAACTCCAGCGACAGTGGTGCTTCGACCCGTTCGCCGCAGCCCGAAAGCAGCAACTGCTCCAGCGCTTCAATCGCTTGCCTGGCCTGGGGTCCGTCGGCGCTGACCTGCAGTCTGTCACCCTTGACCGTCTGCAATGCCATGATCGCCACCACGGATTTGGCATTGGCGGCGGCTTGCTGCTTATGCAGTTGGATGTTCGCATCAAAAGCCTTGGCCGCCTGGGCAAACACCGCCGCAGGACGCGCGTGCAGACCGCTCTCGTTGGGCAGGATCAGCGGACTGGAAAACAACACCGAGCCCTGCTGCACCTCTTGCACCGCCCCTTGCTCATCTTGATCCACCTGCAACAACGGCGCACCGCTTTCTATACAAGCGGCGTCATTCATCAGCAGGCTGAAGGGCTCGCCGCTGACCACCAGCATCAACGTCAACAGACTGCGCGCATGCAAGGCGACGTAGTCCGCGTCAAAATCAATCAACGGTTGGCCGACCTCGACCCGCTGCCCCATTTTCACCCGCGAGGTGAATCCCTTGCCCGCCAGACTGACCGTGTCCAGACCAATATGCATCAGCACCTGGACGCCGTTGTCAGCCGTGATGCTTACCGCGTGGGCGCTGTCCTGAAGCGTGCCGATGACACCGGACAGCGGCGCACAAAGCGTCTGCGAGGTCGGATCGATGCAGACGCCATCCCCCACCACACGACTGGAGAAAACCGGATCCGGCACGCTGTCCAAAGGCATCAGGACACCGGACAGCGGTGCGAGCAATTGCAAGGGTTGTGTTGTGTTCATGACTTCACCTGCTGCTGTTTTTTTCGCATCGCGGGCATGCAGAGAATACTGGCCCGCGCTACACGGGTCATTTCCACCAGTATTCGATCTGCAGGCCCACGTTGGAACCATGCCGAGCTCCGCCAAAGACACCGGTGTCGGACAGCGCCGAGCCGGCCGCCAGTTCGTTGGCCGCGCGCTGGGCCGCCTCGTTCCAACTGGCATAGGTGTAATAGACGCGTATTTCAGGGCGAGCCCAGAATTCCGGGCCCTTGGGTGACCAAGTGGGTGCAAAGGTGAATTTGCTCAGCTTGCGCGTTCCATTACTGGCCTTCACCTGGTCATGGCCCAGTTCGGTCACCAGCTTGAACTGATCGGTGATGGCATAGGCGGGACGAACCCCCAACGACAGCCAGTCCTGGTCGGCCCCGTCGGGGCGGATGTCCTTCTGGTACACCGCCTGCACTTGCCCGCCGAAACGCGGTGTGACCTGCCAATCGAAAAACTCCACCAGGCGATAGCTCTTGTTGCGGTCATCCAGCCCGGTGTCGCCGGTATACCCCAACCCGGTGCCGGGGCCCTCGCCGTATTGCAAGGCCAGTTTATTCTTGCCGCCGAGAAAGTCCTGCTGCACATGCTGGGTGGTCAAGGCCCAACCGCGATGGACGCCGCGACGGTCCGCCCGGTCGATGAAGCTCAGGCCAAACTCCAGCTCGCCGCCGGGATTGGTCTTGAAGCCGGCGACGTTGAAGTCATGCCGGTTGACCGGGTCTTTCTGGTACAGGTTGTCCTTGCGCGAAAAGGCATAGCTGTATTTCAGCCCGCCGATCAGCACGTCCTCGATCCCACCGCCGGTGGCGCTCTGGTTCCAGTAGTAGAAATCCGAGATATGGATGTCGTTCCGCTTGTAATAGCGCCGGCCGGCCCACAACGATCCGCCGTTCAGGCTGGGCATGTTCGACCACTGGGCATACATCTGGGGCATGCGCGCCGCGCCGTTTTCGCCCTGGAAGGTCGGCGTGCGGTCATAGCGGTTATACAGCGACGCCATGCCGTCCACGCTCAGCACCGATCCGTCATCAAGGGTGAACAGATCCTGGCGCAGCTCCAGCTCCCCGTACTGCTCGCACTCGTTGCCCAATCGATATTTACTCTGCGCCCCGGGTAACTGGAAGCAAGACTGGGAACGACCATTGGTCGCGCTGCCGACGCCACTGCGCAGGTACCCGGAAAACTCCAGCGCCTGGACCGGGAACGGCAGCGCCAGGCAGATACAGGACGCAGCCAGGCCGCGGTTTATTATTGTTTTCATACGCCTCTCCATTGTTTCTTATTGTTTTTTTGCTCCATGGCTCCCCCTTGATTTGCCAACCAACTGACGACAAGGGACCCACGATGCGACTGGCGCAACGTGTTCGCTGTCAGGCATTGCCTGGGTCAGGGGAAGTTTTTTTCAGTCGCTCAGGTGCAGCACGAACGACTCGTAGGGCCGCAGGCGCAGCCGTTGGTATCGATGTTCACCGGCTTCGTAATTGCCGATCACCCAGCGCTGTTTCGTGCCAGGGTCTAGGATCCCTTCGGGCAGTTCCACGTCGCAGTTGCCTGCATAAAAATGGCTGACCACCAGCAAGCGCTCCCCTTGCCCTTCGCGCAGGTATGCCCACACGTGCGGATGTTCGGGAAGCAGCAGACGATAAACACCGTCCTGGATCAGGGCTTCGCTGCGGCGCAGGGCGATCAGTTGACGGTAGTAATGCAACACAGAGGTCACGTCTTTTTGTTGCTGCTCTACATTGATGAACGCGGCATTGGCAGGCACGCCAATCCACGGCTCAACCCGGCTGAAACCTGCATTCGGCCCGGCATTCCACTGCATCGGCGTGCGCCCGTTGTCACGGGATTTCTGCATGATCGGCGCCATGGCCTCGGCTTCGGACATCCCGGCGTTGCGCTTGAGGCGATAGATGTTCAGGGTTTCCACATCGCGGTATTGCTCGATGTGCTCGAAGCCCGGGTTGGTCATGCCCAATTCTTCGCCCTGATAGACGAATGGCGTGCCCTGGAGAAAGTGCAACGCCGTGGCGAGCATCTTCGCCGAAGGCGCGCGGTATTCACCGTCGTCACCGAACCGCGACACCACCCGCGGCTGGTCATGATTACACCAGAACAGCGCATTCCAGCCGCCGCCGGCCTGCATGCCGACCTGCCAGTCGGACAGGATGCGTTTGAGTTCGAGAAAATCGAAATCGGCCCGCACCCATTTTTGCAGGTTCGGGTAATCCACCTTCAAATGATGAAAGTTGAAGGTCATCGACAGTTCGCGAGAGGCCGGGCACGAATAACGAACACAGTGCTCCAGGCTGGTGGACGACATCTCGCCGACGTTGATCAGCTCGAAACCTTCGAAGACTTCCCGATGCATTTCCTGCAGGTATTGGTGCACGTTGGGACCGTCGGTATAGAAGCGCCGGCCGTCCGTGTGGTCGTCAGGAAAGTCGACCGGCTTGGAGATCAGGTTGATCACGTCGAGGCGAAAGCCACCCACGCCCTTGTCACGCCAGAACCGCATCATCTTGAACACTTCGGCGCGCACCCGGGGATTGTCCCAGTTCAGGTCCGCCTGGGTGTGATCGAACAGGTGCAGGTAATACTGGCCGGTCTGGGCTTCGTACTCCCAGGCCGAGCCGCCGAACTTGGACTCCCAGTTGTTCGGCTGGTCGCGCCAGATGTAGAAATCGCGGTACGGGTTGTCGAGGCTGCTGCGGGCGGCCTGGAACCAGGGATGCTCGATGGAAGTGTGGTTGACCACGATGTCCAGCATCAGCTTGATGCCGCGCTTTTGCGCTTCGGCGATCAACAATTCGCAATCGGCCATCGTGCCGTAGCTGGGGTCGATGGCGTAGTAGTCGCTGATGTCGTAGCCATTGTCCCGTTGCGGCGAACGCAGGAACGGCGTCAGCCACAGATAATCGACACCTAGCCAGTGCAAGTAGTCGAGCTTGTCCACCACCCCCAACAAATCGCCGGTGGGCTGGCCGCCATGGCTATAGAAGCTCTTGGGATAGATCTGATAGATCACCGAGCGTTGCCAGTCTTGCATGTGCTTTTCCTTCAGTCTGTTCTGTACTGGCCTTGCGGGCCTCATCGTGCAGCCACCGATATCAGGCAACCCGATACCCTGGCCGGACGATCTTCATGCTCAGCGCACACGTCAGGGCAAAGGGCACACTCATGGCGATGACCATGCCGACCACGAACATCGGTATGTAGTCCGGCACGATCGAAATGAAACCCGGCAGGCCTCCTACGCCAATCGCTGAAGCCTTGATCTTGTTCAGCGAGAGGAAAATGCAACCCAGGGCCGAGCCCACCAGGGCGCAATAAAAGGGAAATTTGTAGCGGAGGTTGACCCCGAACATCGCCGGCTCGGTGATGCCGAAATAAGCGGAAATCGCCGAGGTAGACGCCATGCTCTTGTCCCGCGCATTGCGCGTCATGTAGAACACCGCCAGCGCCGCGCTGCCCTGGGCCAGGTTGGACATGACAATCATCGGCCAGATGAAGGTGCCGCCCTGGGTCGAGATCAACTGAAGATCCACCGCCAGGAACATGTGGTGCATTCCGGTCACCACCAACGGTGCGTAAAGCAGGCCGAAAATCGCCCCGCCAATCACCGGCGCCAGGTCGAACAGCGCCACCATGCCTTCGGTGATCAGGATCCCCAGGTGCCGGGTGACGGGACCGATGATGGCGAGGGCCAATACACCGGTGATCACGATGGTGGTGATGGGAATCACGAGCAGTTGGATGGCGTTGGGCACTCTGGCCCGCAACCATCGCTCGATGACGCTCATGACATAGGCCGCCAGCAGGATCGGCAGGATTTGCCCCTGGTAGCCGACTTTCTCGATCCGGAACCAACCGAAGATATCGAAATACGGCAAGCTCTGGCCGTCCAGCCCCGCCACGGCCTTGCCGTAATTCCAGGCGTTGAGCAGATCTGGATGGACGAGCATCAGGCCCAATACGATGCCGAGGATCTCACTGCCGCCGAAACGCTTGGCCGCCGACCAGCCCACCAGGGCCGGTAAAAAGACGAAGGAGGTATTGGCCATCAGGTTGATCAGGCTCCAGACGCCGTCCAGGTTCGGATAGGCATCGAGCAACGTCTGCCCGGCAATGAACATGCCCTTGGCACCCAGCAGGTTGTTGACACCCATGAGCAATCCGGCGATGACCAGGGCGGGCAGGATAGGCATGAACACATCGGACAGCACCCGCACCAGTCGCTGCATGCCGTTGCCCTTCTGCGCACCTTGGCGCTTGACGTCGGCAATGGTGGCGGCGGCCAGGCCCGTCAGCTCGCGAAGGGCCGCGTAGACTTTTTCCACCTCGCCCGGACCAATGACCACCTGGAACAGGCCACCGGTAAAGAACGAGCCCTTGACCAGGTCGATCTGGTTCAGCGTAGCGCTGTCCACCCGGCCGGCGTCCTTGAGAGACAGGCGCAGGCGCGTCACGCAGTGGGCCGCCTGCTCGATATTATCGACGCCACCCAAGCTTTGCAGCAGCTCGCTGGCGATTCTGGAGTAATCGTGGCTCATGCTTTTTTCTTCCGCGTCATTCTTGTTATTGAGAGTCGACAGCACGTGGAAGAGGAAAATACTCGTCTGTACGAGTTAAATCAACAACTCGTACAGACGAGTTATGTTTTTGTTTATGATAAGCCCCCGAGATCCCGGAAACGTCCTACGCTGCTGTCGGCGAAAAATGACAGCCGAATGGACAAATCCCCCAATTGGCCCGTAAGGTTCCGCACCGGTGAACAGCGCGGTACAGAGCCCTTTCCATGAGTAAATACAACCAGATCTACAACGATCTGCTGACCAGCATTACCACCGAACGCCTGGAGCGCGGCGCCCGGCTGCCCTCCGAAACCGAACTGATGGACAGCTATCAGGCCAGCCGTGGCACGGTGCGCAAGGCCATCGAACAACTTCAGGAACGGGGCTTCGCCCAGAAGATCCATGGCAAGGGCACCTTCGTGCTATCGACCCAGCCCATCGAATTCCAGCTGGGTGGCATCGTCAGCTTCCAGGAGACTTATCCGCGCCTGGGCAATGACGTCAGTACCGAAGTGGTCGAATTCAGCCAGTTACCGCTGGAGGGCGCCTTGCTTGAACACATCAAGGCGCCCGTCGGCAGCCAAGTCACCCGCATCAAGCGGGTCCGGCGAATCGATGGCAAGCGCGTGATCCTCGATATCAACCACTTCGTCAGCGACGTGATCCCCGGCCTGACCCGCGACATCGCCGTGCAGTCGATCTACGCCTTCATAGAACAGACCCTGCAACTGCAAATCGCCTACGCCCAGCGCACCATCGAAGCGGTCCGCTGCGGCAAGGACGACCAGCAACACCTGGACCTCGACGGGCAGAGCCATGTGATCGTGGTCAGCAACCAGACCTTTCTCCAGGACGGACGGCAGTTCGAGTACACCGAATCGCGGCATACGCTGGATAAGTTTTATTTTTCGGATGTGGCGCGGCGGTGAGGATAGCTTGGGTAGCGGCCTCTACAGGTCGCGATCGACTGTGGACGCTATGCCGGCTCGTCAGGGAACTATCCTGTAGTCGACGCCCAAACATCAGTGATTTTGTCACCCAACCAAAGCGTCCAACTCTTTAATATCCATACCAGGCAATCTTCGGCCTTCTTTCGTAACGTTGACCTGCAAGGCCACCTGTGCCACATCCAGCACGTTCTTGGCAAGCGAATAGCTGCCCTTGGCCTGGAGCCAGCCCAGAACATCCGCCAAGTGCCAAATGGATGTACTCCCCTCGTGCACGGGTGTTGGGAAGCTCCCTGGATGAGCCAACATCAATTTACGCATATTCTGCCGCGATACGCCTACGATCTCAGCAACGTCAGTCAGCCCGACCCAATCTGGCGCAACCTCGATCAACTTTGCCGACGGTACCGCGCGCTGGACATCGGCCAGAGCGCTAAGCACGGCCTCGACCGCATCAGGCGCATCGCGAGTGAACTCAAGCGCCATCCGCCCCGGCTGCCCGATACCAACCAGGGCATCATCGCAGCCCGCTTCACCCAGCCGCTCGACCAATTCATCCATGGCACAGCCGTCATCAACAAGCTGATATTTCAAGGTAAAGATATATTCCATCGTTCTATTCCTTAGCGTCGTGATCCGCATCGCGCTGATTGCGATGCGTCGAGCAATTCTCCACGACGCGTCTCAACGCTCGCGCGTGGTTGCCTGGGTTCTTCGGCGTGCTCCATATCGAAGTGATGCAGAACTCACCGCAACGGCACTCCACGTCTTTGAACGGACAATAAATTCGTCCCCAAGCGTGGCTGCCGCCGACGTCTATGCGCCAGCCATGTCCTTCGGCGTGTCTTAATGCTTCCTCAATCTCTTTTTTCGGGTGCGTTGGACGACTCATCCGTGATCTCCAGTATTCGCATGAAGCGCAAGGCTGTCAAATGACAACCTTACGCACTCTTTCAAACGCAGCATTCAGCCGCGCTCACGTTGGTCGATAGCAACTTGATGAACTGTGGCGGACGTCGGTGAGCACGCGACAGCGTTTGCGAGCACGCCGGTGAAACCAGTTGGGCATCGCCGCCGATGGTAAGCATTCTTCTGCGCCTATTGAGGCAAGAAATCGTAGCGAAAGGTGACGGTGGCGCTTGGCACTCCATTGGGAGCAAGCTGTCTCGCCGCGGTTCCGGGTCGACGGAACGGTCCTGTGGGGAGCTTCCAAGTCCGGAAGCAATTAAAAGGAAAATTGCCGGCTGAGAATCGAGTACGTTTCAAGTTATGTGTTTGCCTGACAAGCAGGACCCACCTTTCGTACAATGCCGCCGTGGCTATGGAACACCTTCCTTCTATCCCTAATGACCTAGGGGTTCCGCTCTCCACACCGCGCCTGCTATCAGCAGGCGTTTTTATATCGACTGAAGACGCGACGCTGCTGCCTGATCACAACGGCGGCCAAGGGAGAATCAAGCATGAATCAGGAGCTGTTCCTGCGTCGCCGCAACAAGGTTCACGTCCCGACGGGCACGGGCGGTGCTACGCGCGCCCAGGTCGCGTCGGCTGTCCAGGAAATCGCCGTGTTCCGATGCGTGCTATCGGAGCCATTGATTGAGCGCATCAGCATGCTCTCGGCGGCAGAACTCACACACTGGCTGCGCGGCATTGTCGCGGTACTGCGGCGGCAGACCGGCGCTCATGTGCACCACCGGCCGCTTTATCCTGCCTTCCCGGAACAGGTACTGAAGGCTTCCGAGGCGGAGTTGTACCTTACCGCCGTCTTGCACTACCTCACGCTTTGGCGTTTGCCCCCCCGAAGAACATTCTCGACCCGTGATGCTGGAAGGGAATTTTATATCCAGAGTCATCGAACTGGGAAACGTCTCTGAATTCGAGTCGATGCTCGAACCGCTGGTTTCATCGCGTACCTCGCTCTCTGAAGAGGAAACCGCCGATGTCGTCTGGTTTATCCGAGAGTACAAAGGCGACGTGTTCCGATTGCTGCCGGAAGCCGTGCCGTTTCGAGAAACCCGTGCATTGGTTGGCGGCGCACTGCTCCTGCATGTAGCCAGCGATGCGCGGCTGGACGCCTTCCTGGAACAAAACGTCGAAACGGCGACGGACGTGCTACGACTGGCGGTCGCGTTGACTGGAGGAGACGTGTCGCTGACGACAGCTTCGACTCGCTTCACGGCGATGAAGCGCGCGACGCGCCGTCTGCTGTTGCGCCTACTCGACCGCGCATCCAGCGCTGCGGAAGATGTGATGCGCCATGCCGAACGCTGGAAGCGCTTGGCCGAAGTACTTCATCCGGGGGAGTATGCCGATAAGTACCCATGCGCTCTCGCCGCCATCACGGCAGCGCGCCGCAACGACGCGCCGGCCTCGTTTGGATCACGTGTCGAAACACTGCTTGCCCAACGTCAGATCGCCGCACTAATGCCCATACTGCAGGATCGTCCCGGTGAATTCGCTCGACGGCTGGATGTGACCTTGCGTCGTGCGGCCGATAAAGATGTAGCGGCCGTGCTCGATGCTTTCGAGACTGTCGCGGCACAGGTCTCCTCACCCGTCCTGCTGCAGGTACTGGCCCACGTACGTGCCCCGCGTCCCCTGCCCTTACGAGCCTTCACACCGAAAGGGGCATTGGCCAAAGTCTATGCCGTCAAGGATCGACGCGAACCAATCACACCCGAAGTATTGGCTCGTGCAGCCCGAATCTGCGAAGAAGCTCTGATCAAGCGTTTCGCGTCGCTGCCGCCGCTAGGTCGATGTTTCATCGATCCCACACTGCGCGAATACAGAGTGCCACTGGCGCAGCGCGCCGCATCGAAGTCGCTGCGTACGCTGGTGCGAGGCAGCCGGCTGCCTATGCCCGACACGCGTTTCATTCGCCTGTTCCTCTGGTGGAAAAACGGCGGTCAACGCACAGACATCGACTTGTCCGCTGCTTTTTTCGACGACAACTTCGTGTTCATGCAAGCTGTCGCGTACTACAACCTGAAGGGGTTTGGTGGATACCACAGCGGTGACATCGTCGACGCGCCCCACGGTGCTTCGGAATTCATCGACCTTGATGTTGATGCCCTCCTCGAGAAGGGTATCCGCTACGTCGTCACGTCCATCAACTCTTATACCGAGCAGCCGTACTGCGACCTTCCCGAATGCTTCGCTGGCTGGATGGCCCGGGCCGACGTGGCATCGGGTGAAGTATTCGAACCGCGTTCCGTGATCGACCGTCTCGATATTGCATCCGATACCAAGATCTGCCTGCCATTCGTGATGGACCTGCAGGAGCGGCGTGTGATTTGGGCCGACCTGGGGCTCACGTCTTCGCCGCAGTGGAACAACGTTCAGAACAACCTGAGCGGGGTATCGTTGATGCTGCGGGCCTTGGTCCACACGCCACGTCCGGATTTGGAGACGCTGTTTGATCTACACGTGCGTGCGCGAGGAGAACGCGTGGCTTCGCCGGAACAGGCACAGGCGGTATTTTCGCCTCACCAAGGGGTTACGCCGTTCGATACGGATTTGATTCGAGCAGCGTTTCTCTGATACCTGAGCCGGCCTTCGACATGATCGCCGTGTGCCTGATCCTGTCAGCCATCGATTAGAACGGGATAAAAACGATTAGATAACAAGAGCCGCGCACCAAAACGATTATTTCCAACAACCGGCTCGTCAGAGTGAAGGAAGAGGTTGAAGATGCCCCTTCCTCCCTCCGAAGACAAAATCGACGTTGCATCGATTTCAAAACCGCAGGGGATAATTATCCCCCGGGATATCCCTTCATTCCCACTCAATCGTCGCCGGCGGCTTGCTCGACACGTCATACGTCACGCGAGAAATGCCTTCGATTTCATTGATGATCCGCCCGGAAACGGTTTCCAGCAGCTCGTACGGCAGGTGTGCCCAGCGAGCGGTCATGAAGTCGATGGTTTCCACGGCGCGCAGGGCCACGACCCAGGCGTAACGACGGCCGTCACCGACCACGCCCACCGATTTCACCGGTTGGAACACCACGAACGCCTGGCTGACCTTGTGGTACCAGTCGGCCTTGCGCAGTTCTTCGATGAAGATGTGGTCGGCGCGACGCAGCAGGTCGGCGTATTCCTTCTTCACTTCACCGAGGATCCGCACGCCCAGGCCCGGGCCCGGGAATGGGTGGCGGTAGACCATGTCGTACGGCAGGCCCAGTTCCAGGCCGAGGCGACGCACTTCGTCCTTGAACAGTTCGCGCAGCGGCTCGACCAGCTTGAGGTTCATCTCTTCCGGCAGGCCACCGACGTTGTGGTGGGACTTGATCACGTGGGCCTTGCCGCTCTTGGCGCCGGCCGACTCGATCACGTCGGGGTAGATGGTGCCCTGGGCCAGGTACTTGATGTTGTCCAGCTTGCAGGATTCGGCATCGAATACGTCGATGAAGGTACGGCCGATGATCTTGCGCTTCTTCTCCGGGTCGGACTCGCCGGCCAGGTTGTTCAGGAACTGCTCTTCGGCGTTGGCGCGGATCACCTTGACGCCCATGTTCTCGGCGAACATGGCCATCACTTGCTCGCCTTCGTGCAGGCGCAGCAGGCCGTTGTCGACGAACACGCAGGTCAGCTGGTCGCCGATGGCCTTGTGCAGCAGCGCGGCAACCACCGAGGAGTCCACACCGCCGGACAGGCCCAGCAACACGTTGTCGGTACCGACCTGGGCGCGGACCTGGGCGATGGCGTCTTCAGCGATCTTCGACGGGGTCCAGAGGGCTTCGCACCCGCAGATGTCGAGGATGAAGCGCGACAGGATGCGGCCGCCCTGCTTGGTGTGGGTCACTTCAGGGTGGAACTGCACGCCGTAGTAGCGACGATCATCGTTGAACATGCCGGCAATCGGGCAGCTCGGGGTGCTGGCGAGGACGTGGAAGTCTTCCGGCATCTTGGTGACCTTGTCACCGTGGCTCATCCACACGTCGAGGCCGAACAGGCCATCAGCGTCGACGTG
>NZ_JAOSHO010000790.1 GCF_025917275.1 Pseudomonas agronomica
GGAGCAAGCTCCCTCGCCACAGGGTCCGCGCGCGCCTCAATCACGCTTCGGCTCGCGGATCTTGTACCAGGCCACGTACAGCGCCGGCAGGAACAGCAACGTCAGCAGCGTGGCGACGATGATCCCGCCGATCATCGCGTAGGCCATCGGCCCCCAGAAGACTTCGCGGGCAATGGGGATCATCCCCAGGCTCGCCGCGGCCGCCGTCAGCAGGATCGGCCGGCGCCGGTGTTCGGTGGCTTCGACCACCGCGTCCCAGGGTTCGTAGCCGTCACGCTCATACTCGTCGATCTGGGTCACCAGGATCACCGAGTTACGGATGATGATGCCGATCAGCGCGAGGATGCCGAGGATCGCCACGAAGCCCATCGGCGTGCCCGTCGGCACCAGCGCCAGCACCACGCCAATCAAGCCCAACGGCGCGACGCTCGCCACCAGGAACAATTTCTGCACGCTGTGCAATTGGATCATCAGGAATGTCGCCATCAGGAACAGCATCAGCGGCACCACGCTGGCAATGGGTCCCTGGGCCTTGCTGCTTTCTTCCACCGTACCGCCAGTCGCGATCTTGTAGCCCACCGGCAATTTGGCGGCGAACTTGTCGATGTCCGGTTGCAGTTGCCTCACCAGGTCCGTGGGCTGGATTTCGTCGCGCACGGCGGCCTTGATGGTGATGGTCGGCTTGCGGTCGCGACGCCACACCAGCGGCTGTTCCAGCTCGTAACGCACCGTGGCGAAGGCCAGCAGCGGAATCGACGTGCCGCCCGGGGTGACGATCTGCAGGTTCTGCAGGGTTTCCGGCGAACCACGCTCGGCGTCTTCGGCGCGCCCTACCACGTCGATCAGGTAGATATCGTCGTTGACCTGGGTCACCGGCGAGCCGCTGACGATGCTGTTCATCAGCCGGGCCACATCGTCCGAAGAGAGCCCCAACTGCCGCGCCTTGTCCTGGGCGATGTCGATGCGCAGCACCTTGCCCGGCTCGTTCCAGTCGTAGATGATTTCGCCGATGTGCGAGTTCTTGTCCAGCTCGGTCGCCAACTCGATCGCATGCTTGCGCACCTGGTCGATGTCCTTGCCGCTGACCCGATACTGGATCGGCCGCCCCACCGGCGGGCCCATTTCCAGCGCTTGCACGTAGCTGCCGATGCCGACGAAATCTTCCCGCAGGCGTTTCTGCAAGCGCTCGGTCAGCGCCGCCCGCGAATCCAGGCCCTTGCTGACAATCACCAGTTGCGCGTAGTACGGGTTCTGCAGCTGTTGGTCCAGCGGCAGATAGAAACGAATGGCGCCTTCGCCGATGTAAGTGCTCCAGCGCGCGATGTCCGGGTCATCCTTGAGGGTCGCTTCCAGGCGATCGACCGCTTTGCGCGTCTCGTCCATCGAGGCGTTTTGCGGCAGGTTGAGGTCCACCAGGATCTCCGGGCGGTCCGAAGACGGGAAGAACTGGTTCTGCACGAAACGCATGCAAAACACCGCCAACGCGAACAGCAGCACCGTGATGCCGATGGCCCACCAGCGATTGCGCATCGCCCACAGCAGGCCGCCA